>JAEYOT010000164.1 GCA_023411445.1 Pseudomonadota bacterium | reverse complement strand
CGCTTGGACACCGGCGCGGAGCTGATCGCCAGCGGCGATCACCGCTTCTTGACGTCCGAAGGCTATCGCTACGTCATCGCGCCGGGCAGAAACAAGCGCGCGCGTCTGCACTTGCAGGAGAAGGACCATTGCTTGGGACCGGGCAAGGGGCGTCTCAAGGCAAAGGGCTGGTTCAAGTCGGCGCCGCGAGACGTCACGAGCTCCGTCGCTGGCGGCGTGGCCGCGATCGAGACCTTGGGCACCATCTTGCCGCTGTTCGACATCGCCACCGAGACGGGGGATTTCGTGGCCAACGGCGTGGTCAGCCACAACTGCTACGCACGCCCCACCCACGAGTACTTGAGCTTCGGCGCCGGGACCGATTTCGAGCGTAAGATCGTGCTCAAGCCGAACGCCCCGGAGCTGCTGCGCGAGGCCTTCGAGAAGAAATCGTGGCAGGGCGAGCTCATCATGTTGAGCGGCAACACGGACTGCTATCAGCCGCTCGAGAACGAGCACCGCCTCACGCGCGGCTTGCTGGAGGTGTGCGCGGAGTACAGAAACCCCGTGCACATCATCACCAAGAGCTCGCTCATCGAGCGAGATTTGGACCTATTGGTTCAGCTCGCGCGGGAGGCTTCGGTGGGGGTGTCGATCAGCATTCCCTTTTGGAACGTGGAGACGGCGCGCAAGCTGGAGCCGTTCGTGACCACGCCGCAGAGGCGCATGAAGACGGTGGCGCGCCTGGCCGGCGCCGGCATCCCCGTTACCGTCAACGTCGCGCCGCTGATCCTCGGCTTGGGCGATCGCGACGTGCCGGCGATCTTGGAGGCTGCCGCCGCCGCGGGTGCCAGCGGCGCGTCGCTCATCCCGCTGCGCCTGCCCGGCGCCGTGAAAGAAGTGTTCGCCGAGCGGCTCCAGGCGGGGTTTCCGCTCGCGGCCGAGAAGGTGCTGCGCCGTACGCGGGAAATGCGCGGAGGCAAGCTGTACGACTCGCGCTTCGGAGCGCGCATGGGCGGCGAGGGCGAGATGTGGCAAGCCGTGGAGCGGTTGTTTCACACCACCTGCGCCAGGCTCGGCCTGAACCGGAGCGAAGGGCACCGTCGGGAGCGCCCGCGCACGTTCCGGCGACCTACGGACGAGAAGGGGCAGCTGCGCTTGTTCTGAGCGCCCACGAGCGGGCTTCAGAAGGCCACGTCGGCCGAGAGCAGGAAGGTGCGACCGTCCTGCTGGATCGTGCGCTGGCTGAACTCAGCGCTCACCGGCAAGGAGTAGCGCCAGTCGAAGGCGTTGTAGACGCCTGCTGCCCACGAGACGCGGTGCCGCTCTTCTCGGCCCGTCAGCACCACGTCCCAGATCGCGAAGGCGTCCGTCTGGCCCTGAGCGGCGTCGCTCCGAAGCTCGTTGCGATCGTAGCGTCCAGTCTCCCAGCTGAGGCGGGAGGCCAAGAGCAGGTGTCGCCCCAAGATCGGCAGGGCGCCCTTGATCGAGCCCAGGTGCTCCGGCGAGTTCGACACGCGCCGGAATTCGGAGCTCTTCTCGAACGCGAGCAGGTCCGACAGCGCATCGCTGGCGAGGAAGCGTGAGCGCTGGAAGCTGTAGCTGAGCGCCAGCATGTAGCCCTGTCGCCAGTCGCGCCGCAGCCCCAGCTCGGCGCCGAGCGTGGCGATGGGCGCGGGCGAGTTGACGTAGCGCAGCGGATCCGCCTGCTCGCCGTTGCCGCTCGTCAGCACCACGTTGCGCACGAAGTTGCCGAACACGGCTGCCGTGGCTGAAACGGTGGGTGAGAAGCGGTGCGAGTGCTCGAGCTCGGCGGAGTAAATGCTCTCCGGCTCGATGTCTGGGCTCTCGACCTGCGTGATACCGCCATCGCTGTAGTACAGCTCGTAGACGCTGGGTGCGCGGAAGGCCTTGCCCAGCATGAGCTTGGTGTTGCCGGTGGCGTAGGGCTTGGCCACGACGGCCAAGCGCGGGTTGAGCGAGCTGCCGAACGTGGAGTAGGCGTCGAGACGGGCGCCCGCCGAGACGTGTAAGCGCTGGTCAGCGTTGACGTCCAAGAGCGCGTAAGCGGCTCCGACCTGAAACGGCCGCGAGTCGTCGAGGAACGCGCGAGCTTCGTCGCGCCCGCGCTGCTCGACTTGGAAATGCGCCTGGCCTTCGCCACCGACGGTGAGCTTGAAGGCGCTCGACGGGCTCAGCTCCAAGCGCTGCTCCAGCCCGACCCAGGAGCCGCGGAAGGCATCGCGCTCGAGCCCGCCGTCTTCGCTGGCGCGCGCGTAGCCACCGTCGAAGCGGTAGTGGTTGGCG
This sequence comes from Pseudomonadota bacterium, assembly GCA_023411445.1. GTDB lineage: Bacteria > Myxococcota_A > Polyangia > Polyangiales > Polyangiaceae > PMG-095. The sequence continues at coordinate 1,363 of JAEYOT010000164.1, read as the reverse complement.
TGCACGCGCGTGAGGCTGCGCACGGGGCCGAAGCTGGGCTCGGCCTTGAGCTCGAGCGTGGCGCGCGAGTCCGTCTGCTCGGTGCGCGGATCCGCCAGCAGCGTCTCGTATTCACCGGTGGGCAGGCGCTTGTGGTGAGTTTGAAGGTACCAGCCAGCGCTGAACCAAGCGCGCTGGAAGCGCCCCTCCACCGTGCCAGCCTCGAAGCCGTCCGCTCCGCGCGCGCTCTGGTCTAGCTCCGGGAAATGGAAGTTGCGACCGGCGCCGCGTGCCGCCGCGACGCTGGTCCACAGCGATCCGCTCGCCAGCGGGATGTTGGCGCGGAAGCGCGCGCGCGCGACGCCGCTCTCCGCCGTCGAGACGGAGGCCTCGCCGCCGCGGCTCGTGGGCGCGCGCGTGACCAAGTTGATGACACCGGAGAACGCGCCCGTGCCGTACAGCACCGAGCCCGGGCCGCGCACCACCTCGATACGCTCCACGTCCTCCAAGCCGACGCGGCCGTCGTAGCCCACGTACGAGGAGCCCAGCCAGTCATCGTTCAGCGGGTGGCCGTCGACCAAGACGAGCACGCGGTTGCCGTAGCTGCCCAGCCGCCCCAAACCGCGAAAGCCGATCGTCTGGTAGCTGCGGTCGTTCCAGCCGTACACACCCGGCACGCCGCGCAGCGCTTCGGCGATGGTCGGGTAACGCAAGGCTTGCAGCTCGCGCTGCGGGATGATGCTCACCGAGCTGGGGGCTTCGTCCACGCCCTCCGTCGAGCGCGACGCCGCGGTGACCTCCTCGCTCTGGGTGTGCGCCACGTCCAGCACGGCCTCACGCCCGCGCTGCACGGTGAGCGAGCGCTCCACGGGGCGGTAGCCGCCGAGGGCGAGCCGAACGCGGTGCTCGCCCACCGGCAAGCTGAGCACGAGCGGGGTGAAGCCGCGCGGCGCGCCGTCGATCTCCACCAGGGCGCCGGGCTCGTCCGTGCTGATCACGACCGAGCCGGTGAGCGGGACGAGCTGGACGCGGACGCGCGTGCGTTGCTTGGCGCGCACGTCGACGTCCAGCTGCGTCGGCTGGTAGCCGCTGCGCTCGATGAACAGCGTGTGACGGCCCTCGGAGAGCTGGAGCTGGCACGGCACCGTGCAGGCGGGCGGCTGCTTGGCGTCGTCCACGCGCACCTGTGCGCCCGGCGTGGCGTCCTCGATCGCGAGCTCGCCCAAGATCGGCTCGAGCCGCAGCGTGATGCGCTCGGTCTGCCCAGCCTGGATCGCCGGCACCTGAAGCCGCGCCGGATAGAAGCCCGGCAGCTCTGCCAGCACCGTGTAGGCACCCGGCTTGAGTCCGAGCGCAACCGGCGTGCTGCCGCGCGGGCCCAGAT
>JAEYOT010000145.1 GCA_023411445.1 Pseudomonadota bacterium | reverse complement strand
CTATGAAGCCGGGTCGGCTCCGGCTCACGGCGTCGAGCGCCAGCTCCTCCGGCGCCGGTAGCAGCTCCACCATCGCGTGCTCGGACGATCCAGCGCTCATGGTTACAGGCTCGCTTGTCCCAGCGCCTTGCGGGCGGCGTCGTAGCCGACGACTTGTCCGCCGTGCTTGCTCGCCCACGCTTGGGCGGACTGCTTCAACAAGAACGCCGAGAGGCCGCGCGGACCGCTCACGTACCAGACCTTGTCCGCGAACAATTTGTTCCCCGTCTCGCGATCGTGCACGAACGTGACGCGCGCTACTTTGCCCTCCTGCTGCAGCTGGGCGAGCGCGGCGAACGTCGCCTCCGGGCTGCTGTACAGCCGCACCTTGGGCTCGCCCTTGACCCAAATTTGGCCCGCGAGCGCCGGCTCCTCGATCGGACGGTTAGTGTCCAGCGCGTTGCCCTTGAAGGGCAGCGCCGAGTAGTCTTTCAGGCGCGCGTCGTAGTCGTAGCCAAACTCCTTGGCGGCCCGGCGGATGTAGCGGTCCGTCACGTACGCCTTCACGTCGACCTCTTTTTGGACCTTCTTCAGCACCTTCAAGGATTGTTGCGCCTGCTCGATCGCTTTTACGTGCTCCGGCTTGAGCGAGTAGTCGCGAGTCTGGATCCCCTGAGGCCCGTGGAACGCATAGTAGACCTCCGCGTCCACGCCCGTCCAGCGCTCCAGCTTCTCCGATAGGCCCTCCGGATCCTCGCGGTACAGACGATCTGCCTCCAGCGTAGCCTTGAGGAAGGCCACCACGATCTCGGGGTACTTCTCGGCATAGTCCGAGCGCACCTGAACGCCGTGGGTGGTGGTCACTCCAGTAGAGCTGCCGTCGTAGATCTTCTTGGCGAAGCCGCGGAACGGGAACAGCTCCCCGAACGGCACGAAGTTGGCGTGGGCGTCAATCTGATTGGCCTTGAGGGCGCTCCCGCCAACCTCCGGAGTTTGCGTGACGATGTCCACGTCCCGGCTTGGGTCCCAACGCAGATCCTGGAGCGCGCGGATCAGCATGGCGTGCGCTGTGGAGCCGAACGGCACCGAGATCTTCTTACCCTTGAGCTCGGCTAGGGCCTGCACCTTCGAGTCCGCCGGCACCAAGATGGCGTTGCCGGCGCCGTTGATGCCCGCGGAGAGCGTCGCGATGTATTGCGATTGCACCTTGTCGCCCGCCGCCTTGAGCGCGGTAGCGCCCAGCACCGACGGGAAGTCCGCCATTTGCACGATGTCTAGCTGGTTCGCCAGGTACTTGCTGTTCAGCTGAGCGCCGGTAGGCTGGTTCTCCCACTTGATGTCGTACGTGACGGAGGCGTAACGGCCGTCGCGCGGCAGGTACTTCTCGAGCAGCTTCAACTCCCGAACGATGGGACCGCCGGCAGCGCAGTTGATGGTGGTGTCCTGCGTGCCGATGGCCACGCGAATCGTCTCCGCGCTCTTCGACGCGCCGGACGAGAGCTCGGCCTTGGCGCTGGCGTCACTCTGCGAGCTCGACTTGCAGCCGAGCACGAGAGCCATCAACGCCAACCAGAGAAGGGTGAGTCTGTGAGTCATCGGCGGCGCCGTTAGCAAGAGCCGAGCCAGACAGCGCGGCTCAGCTCGCCAGGCGTCGCCATTCGAGCTGCGTGACCTGTACCGCTCGAGGAAGCAGCCTGAGGCGATGGAGCGTGTCCGCGATCTGTTGTTGGGAAGCGACCTGCTCGGTGGTGAGCGCGCCGGTGGCCGGATGGCGCTGGAGCCAACTGGCGATCGCGCGTGAAGAGATGTTGAGCTGAGCCGAGACCAGCTCCGCGACGAGCGCTGTGTTGCTCTTGGCCCATGAGACGGCCTTCACCGCGTGGAGCAACAGCTCGTCGACCACCGCGGGATGGGCCTCCGCGAAGGCGCGATTGGCCAGGTAATACGCGGTATTGAGCGTCAGGCCACGACCATCGCACAGGACGCGCGCGCGCGCCGTGTGCTGGATGCTGGAGAGCAGCGGATCCCAGATCGCCCAGGCGTCCACATGCCGCGCTTCGAACGCGGCCTTGGCCTTCTCCGGCACGGCAAAGCTTAGCCGGACGTCGTCGTAGCGGAGACCCGCCTCCTCCAGCGCACGAATCAATAGGTAGTGAACGTTGGAGCCGCGCTTGAGCGCCACGCTCTTGCCGCGGAGGTCGGCCAGCGTGCGAATGTCCGAGTCTTCGTGCACGACGATGGCTTCGGCCTCGGGAGCCGGTGCTTCTGCGGCGACATACACGAACGAGGCGCCCTCGGCCTGAGCGAACACGCAGGGGCAATCGCCGACCACCCCGAGCGCCACGTCCCCACTCTGTATCGCCTGGGCGACCTCCGGCCCCGCCGGGAACTCGCACCACTCGACCGAGATGCCCTTGGCGGCCAGCAGGCTGTCGAAGGTGCCGAGGGCTTTGACCACCGTGAGCACCCCGAACTTGTGGTAGCCCAGCCGCACGCGCTTCTGTCGCTGGCTGCGCGGCGGCAGCTCAGCGACGGTCTGGCGTGGCGGCGCGCTACCTAGCTCACCGTACTGCAGTAGGCGGGCGCGCACGACGTTGCGGCTCAGGTTCAGCAAGCGCGCCGTGGCCAGCTGGTTCTTCTGCGCGTGAGCGTAAGCGCTCCGCACTACGGTCTCTTCGATGCGCTCGAACAGCCGCGGCGAGGGTGACTCGAACAGCTTGCTGAGCGCCGTTTCTAGCAGCGCGAAGCCATCCTCTATCGGCGGGGTGGTGGCGCGGGCGCGCTTGCCTGCGTGAATGCGCAGATCCTCCGCGCCCACGACGCCAGCGCGCGCCACCAGCAAGGCGTGATGCATCACGTTCTCGAGCTCGCGGATGTTCCCCGGCCAAGCGTGCCCCAGCAGGCGCTGGGCAGCTCCTTCGCTCAGCTCCACCTCACCCAGCTCTAGCTTACGTTGATAGACGGAGAGGAAGTGACGGGCGAGCGGGAGGATATCCCCGGGGCGCTCACGCAGCGGTAGCAAGCGGAGCTGCGTGACGTTCAGCCGATAGAACAAATCCTCCCGAAAATGTCCGGCCGCCATGGCCTCTTCTAAATCCACGTTGGTGGCGGCGATCAAGCGCACGTCGATCGGAATGGCGCTGCGCGAGCCGAGCCGCACCACCTCGGACTCTTGCAGCACTCGCAGCAGCTTCACCTGCAGCGGCAACGAGAGGTCGCCTACCTCGTCGAAAAATAGACTGCCGCGATGGGCGCTCTCGAACCAGCCGATGCGGCTGCTGGCCGCGCCGGTGAACGCGCCCCGCTCATGACCGAACAGCTCACTTTCCACGAGCTGCTCCGCGATGGCGCCGCAGTTGACCGGCACGAAGGCTTGCGCGTGCCGGCGGCTGAGCTGATGCAGATGACGAGCGACGATCTCCTTGCCGGTGCCGGTTTCCCCCGTGATCAGCACCGTGGCGTCGCTGGGGGCGACCCGCTCGATCTCCGCCAGCAGGCCACGGGAGCGCTCGTC
>JAEYOT010000128.1 GCA_023411445.1 Pseudomonadota bacterium | reverse complement strand
GGCTCCCGCCATGCCGGCCGCGCCGCTCGCCGTCCCCCCTTGGCTACCCCCGGCGCCACTGCCGGCGACGCTTGCCACGCCGCCGGCTCCGACTCCGCCACTGCCAGCGCTCGGGGCCGCGGAGTTGGGCTCCGAGCCACACGCCAGCAAACTCAAGGGTAGCGCGAGTAGGACATACGAGCGAAGCATCGGTGGCCTATGTCCGGAGCTCGCCATCCGTCACCATCACTCCTCGCGCTCGATCCACACCTCGACTTCACCGGGCTCGAGGCCTGGCTCGACGTGCACGAGGCGTGGCCGGCAGCACACGGCGCAGTCCTCGGTGTAGGTCTGTCGCTCGCCGCCCCCCGGATCGATCGCAAGCTCATCCGTTTGTCCGCAGAAGGGGCACGTGACGAGCGTCGAGCGACGCCGAGGGGCTCTGGTCATCCGTGGCTACTCGCAGATCCCCGCCGGTGAGCAGGTCTGCTCGTCGGGGCACTGGCTGGGATCCATGCACGAGGTGACGCCGGTATCCACCGCGCGCGTGATGTCCGACGAGACCACGAGCGACACGCCGTGGTCCGTCGTCTCCGCGACCGAGACGCGATTCACGTTGATGGTGGGGTAACCCGCGAGGCCCAGATCGATCAGCTGGGTCACGAGCGTGGCGGGGATATCATAAGATCCGGTATCGGCGACGTCGCACACGATCTCGCCCTTCTTACCGCCGTGATGGGAGATATCCAGCCCGATACGGATGCGTGATTTGGACGGGTCCGCCGGCGGCACCCACTCGACGTGCACCTCCTCGCCGGTCATGACCGGGATCGGATCGGCCCCGGTCAGCTCGAGCTGCGGGATGCACGACGCCGTGAGCTCGAAGCGGTCACTCTTGCCGACCACGTCTGCGCCTTCGGTGCACGGCGGGTTTGGCAGTGAGGGCGCCTGATACACGAACATGGTCGTCGCTGGCGTGACGCTAACGTCCTCGCCGAGGCCCGACAGCGTGAGAGTCCCCACGCTGAGCGGCATCGGATACGGCGTGCACTCGTCGTCCGCCGTGCACACGGCAGGGCTGCACGGGTCGTTACAGAAGGGCAGGTCCGGAATCAGCAGCTGGCAATCGCCCTCCTCATCGCCAAGGCGATTGGGGAGCGCGTTGGGCGTGGGCGCGTCGAAGAAGCGCGCGATCACTGTCGTGTGACCGTCGTTCTCTTCAGTAGGTGCCTTGAGCGACACCACGATCGCGCCGTGCAGCGGACCGTCGTTGTTGCTGGTGCCGCCTCCGCCGCCGCTGCCGGAGGTGGGCGGCGACCCGCCGCTACCGCTTTGAGAGGTGCTGCCGCTCTGGCCGCCGCTCCCGCCGTCAGTGGCAGGCGGGTCGTCGTCCTTCGTAGAGCACGCCAAGCAGGTGATGAGCGCAGACAGTGTCACGAGAGATTTCATGGTGAATGCGAATTGGGATGCGTTGGATAGAGCGTTCACGAAGCAGAGCGCGGGGGTGCCCAAAGTAGGTCATGAAAGATTCGGAATCACAACGTTGTCGTCATTGCGATGTGGCCTGCGCTACGGTGCGAGCGCCATGGTCATCCGCAGTGTGCTCGCGGCTTTGCCTACGTTCGTCTTGATCACGTCTGCCTGCAGCTCGAGCGAGAACGACCCGAGCGGCAGCGCGGGCACCAGCTCTGCTGCGATGGCAGGTTCCGGGCCGAGCGCCGGTACCGGCGCTGGCGCGGGCACTGGGGCAGGAACGAGCGGAGCTAGCACGGGTGGTAGCTCGCCCGAGGCGGGCACCAGCTCGGGTGGTGGCAACGAAAGCGGCGGTAGTGCTAACGGCGGCGGTCAAACATCAGGCGGCGCCGCCGGCAGCGGCGGTGGCGGGCAGGCGAATCCCCTGCTGGATAAGTTCAGCTTCTTTTTGACCAGCTTGGCTTCCATCCGCAAAGTCTCTGGTAGCGAGAACGGCTTTGGTGGGGATCTCCGCTTCGGCGAGACTGGCGAGGGCGCGGGCCTCCGTGGCGCGGACAAGATCTGCAAGGCCATCGCGGAGCTTGGCATGCCCGGCGCGGGCGCCAAGGAGTGGCGAGCCTTCCTCAGCACCACCAGCGGCGGCCCCAACGGCGGCCCCGTCCACGCCAAGACGCGCATCGGCAATGGTCCCTGGTACGACGCAGCGGGGCGGCTCGTCGCCATGACGCTGCAAGATCTGATTGGCGCCAATCGACCCATCGGCGCCGATCCCGCTATCGCTGACGATCTCCCGAACGAGTTCGGCATCCCCAATCACTCGGCGGACGCGCCGGGCTGCACCGGCAACGCTTGCCCCGACAACCACCAAGTGCTCACCGGCACCAACTGCGTCGGCGAGCTCTACACGGGCGGCGGCATGGGAGGCGGCTTTCCAGGTGGAGGCGGCTTTCCAGGTGGAGGACAGAACGAAGTCACGCCCACGTGCACGAACGTCACCCCTCAGCAGAACACGCCGAACCCGGCTTACACGTGCAACGACTGGACGAGCAAGGAGCCGGAAGGTAGCCCGTGGTGCGGTCACTCCTGGCCTCGTCAGGGCAGCGGCCTGAGCTGGATGTCGGCGGCTCGGGACGGCGGCTGCGCGCCCTGCGTCCAGCTCGAGGAGCTCGGCGGCGTGATCTCGCAGTGTGTCGGCTCTGCCGGTGGTTACGGCGGCTTCTACTGCTTCGAGTACAAGCCCTGAGCATCACCCTGAGCAGCTAGCGCCAGCGCCACGGCACGACTGGCGGGCCGGGCCTCCGCGGAAAAGGAACCTCGCGTCACTTTTCGTGGCACGGCTTGTCGATCCAGTGGGGGCTGGGGCGACGTGTGAACGAGGTCCCATGCTAGAGATCGTCGTCCAGGCCCTGCTCGCTGCTGTTCTGCTCTTGCTGCTCGTCGCGCGAGCCTTGGCCGCTTGGGGTGAGCAGTTGCTGAGCTAACTCCGCGAAATGCGTTGACGAGCGGTCGCGCTCGCCTATTTTGCCCGTCGCGAGGAGTGCGGAAATAGTGCGGAAGTACCTGCTGGGCGGTCGGTGGCTGCGGAAAGTCGTGGCTCTTTTCAGCTTGCTGCTCGGGGTCATCGCGGCCGCCCCGGCGGACGCCGCACAGCCGGCCTACGTCGACCAGCTCGTGAAGCGGGCTCGGGACCTGCGGCTGGCCGAGCGTCGCTCGTGGCTTCGGCTCGGTCACTACCGCGGCGGCCTATTCGGCTGGGAGAGCGAGGTGGACGGCAATACCTTCTTCACCTCGCCCGAGGGCAAGGGCGATCCGCAGGCGGAGCTCGAGGCCACCTTGCGCGCCTTCTTCGTACCTCAGCCGCGGGATCCTGAGGTCCAGCACCCCATCTGCCGTTTCCCGGCGCGATTCCTGTGGCTGAGTGAAGAGCTGCCCATCGACCCCAAACAGCTGCCACGCGTCCAGTGTGAGAAGTACTTCGAGTTCGTGACCAGGCTGAACCCGGGCTCGGTGACGCTGATCTTCTCGTCGTACTACCTGAATAACCCCGCCTCGGCCTTCGGTCACACGTTCCTGCGTGTGAACAAGGCCGCGCGTAAGGACGAGCGAGAGGGCCGGGAGCTGCTCGACTACGGCGTGGACTACGCCGCGATCGTGGATACGCAAAACGCGCTCTTGTACGCGTTCAAGGGCCTGTTCGGCATGTTCCCTGGCTCGTTCAGCAAGATGCCGTTTTACTACAAGGTCCGCGAGTACAACGACTTCGAATCGCGCGATCTGTGGGAGTACGATCTGGACCTGAGCCCGGACCAGGTGCAGATGCTGGTCGCGCACCTGTGGGAGCTCGGCTCGACCTTCTTCAGGTATTTCTACCTGTCGGAGAACTGCTCGTATCACATCTTGGGTGCGCTCGAGGTCGTGGATCCCAAGCTGGAGCTCACCTCGCGGCTGGGCTGGCCGGTGATCCCAGCGGACACGGTGCGGGCGCTCTTGCAGAACCGCGGGCTCGTCAAGGCGCTGCACTACCGCCCCTCGAATCGCACGCAGTTCAAGCATCGGATCGAGACGTTGAGCGCCGAGGAG
>JAEYOT010000112.1 GCA_023411445.1 Pseudomonadota bacterium | reverse complement strand
CTCTGGGCGACCATGCTGCCAACGAAGCCCATCGCGAAGCTCGAGAGCAAGCTGCCGCCCAAGCCGATCCCGCCTCCGCTCAAGGTGCGCTCCACCGTGCCCGGCTGGCGTATTTCCGCGCGCGTGGCGACGCGAGCGAGGCCCTGAGCGTCTTCGGGCTTCGTGCTCTCGATGGCGGCGCGCTCCACCGGCGGAGCGTCCTTGGCCAGCTCTGCCAGCACCTGCTGCCGTTGGGCCGGCGTCAGCTTGGCGAAAGCCTCGGCATGCGCCTGCTCGAGCGTCTCCGGAGGAGCCGTGCGAACCATGTAGCGGTAGCGCTCCAGCGCTTGCGCGTCGCTGCTCACGGGCGGCGCTGCCGGGCGCAGGCCGGAGCTAGGGGTGCGGGGCGAAGCGTCTTCGATGCCCAGTAGCCGGCTGAAAAATCCCATGGCGTCTCTCCTTGGCTTGGTCTCAGCAGTCGAACCAACGCGCTCGGCAAGCATTCCGCGGATCCGCGTCAGCACCCCATACCGCTTTTCGATGTGAAGCATAGGCGCAGCCTCGGGCGCGCCGTAGCGAATTCCCCCGCTACTAGGGCTTGCTGGCACCGGACTCGAGCGAATACCGATGGTACGAGCTAGAGAGGAACACCAGGTAGTCCCCCATCGCGCTGGCGATCGGAAAGGGCATACCGGGAGCGCTCATCTCCGGCAGCGCCACGGCGACACCTGCTGCGACGTCGATGCGGGTGACGGCGCGGCCGCCGCACGGGATGGCCGAGTCACACGGAAACGAGAGCCCGCCCCAAGCGATCACGTCGCCGTCCAGCAGCGTGAGCGTGGGCGTCGTCTGCGGTGACGGTAGGCGTGGTCCATCTTCCCACTCATCCGTTTCAGGATCGTAGAGCTCGGTCTCTTGCACCGTGGCTCGCAGAGCTCGATCGTCGGTATCGAGGATGCCACCGACCAGCAGCGCGCGGCCGTCCGCGAGCCCGATGAGCGAGGCGTCGCGGCGGGCGATGCGCGGCGCGGCCACGGGTGACCAGGTGTTACTCTCGGGATCGAACAAGTTGGGCGGCCCTGCAGCGAGCGACACGCTGAGCACGCGGCCGTCCGCGAGCGTCGCCACCGCGCCCCAGGTGGGCGGCGCGAGCCCAGCGCTTACCGGCTGCCAGACGCCCGTGTCGTGAGCGATGCGGTGCGCTGTCTTGAGGCTCAGCACCAGCACGTCGCCGTTCGGCAGCTGGACCGCTCCGTCGAGGATGCCGGCTGGCGCGGCGGGCGGCAGCTCCGTCCACTCATCCGCGCTCAGGTCGTAGCGGCGGGCGGTCAGCTCCGCGCCGGTCTGATCTTCCACGAGCAGCACGTGGCCGTCCGGCGTGACGAAGGCGAAGATGTCACTTGCGGACTTGGTAACGCTGGAGTCAGCGTCGAGCTCGCGGAACGAGTCCGCGCTCGGCGAGTAGAGGTGCGCGGTACGCGGGTACTCCAGCGAGCCGCGCGTGACCTTCCCACCGTAGAGGAAGACATCCTGGTTGGGGAGCTCCAGCGCCACGAACGGGTAGAGCTCGTGGGGCAGGAGCGAGTAGGGCCGGCCGGCAGCAGGGTCACTATCGCTACCGGCCGAGCTCGGGTCCCCACCGTCACTGCTCGCTGCGCCGCTACTCGAGCCTCCGGAGCCCGCGACAGCTCCGGGCGCTTGCTTGCTCCCCTCGCCGCTGCCGCATGCCGTGGCCGCCGCGACGCACAGCCCTCCGACGAGCCAGCGTAGGAATGCCGTCATTCCGGGAGGACGACGCTCAGAGCGATTCCAAGTAGGCGACGAGATCATCCAGCTGCGGCTGGCTCAGGCTCGAGACGTTGCCGTGGTCATTCCCGCCGCAATCGGCGTTGAAGCGGGCCGCCAGCGTGTGCGCGCAGCCGTCGTGCATGAAAGGCGCACGGTAGCCGATCGCGACCAACGAAGGCACCTGTAGCTTGCTCGCGACTCGCGTGTCGACCGCTACGGACTGATTGTTCGTGAGCTTCGCGCCCGAGTGGCAGGTGCTGCAGCCCACCTCGCTGGAATGGAACAGCGCGGCGCCGCGCACAGCTGCCTCGTCGCTCGCGTCACGGAGCGAGGGCGGCGGGGTGAGAGAGAACACCCACTCCGACAGGGCAGAGAGGCGGTCGGAAGACTGCATGACACCGCCCATTCGACCCACGAACACTTCTGACATCACCGAGCTCATGCTCGGTAAGTCGCCCGCCCAATGAAACGGAGCGGTGTCGCGCAGGCCGACGAACAAGGCTTGCGTGCGCCGCTCACCAAAGCCGGAGAAGCGCCAAGTCTTGCCGTCCTCCCCGCCCTCCGGGTGGCAGGAGGCGCAGGCGATGCCGCCGCCTGCGTCGCGGTGGAATAGCTCGTGCCCCGTGTCCTTTCGTGCGCTGCCGGGTAGGACGATCGTCCGAGGCTCACCCCAGGGCAGCTCCGTGACTACTACGAGCTGCGCGGGCTGCTCTGTCTGCGCCAGCAACCTGCCGTCCTGCGTGAAGGCGACCGCCGTGACAGGATCGCTCACGGAGGTGCCTCCGCTCGGGAATGCACAGACGGGGCCGCTGTTCAGGCCATCCACGGCGACGATGGAAATCGACGAGCCGAAGCCGAGGCCTGCCGGCGTGGCCACGCCTCCTCCTGAGGCGCCGTCTTGGCCCGGGAAGACGACGGTGGGGCGCGGCGCTTCGACATCCGGCGTGCCCGCGTGCGCGATCGCGATCCACGCTTGGTCCGGTGACAACGCCACGTCCACCGGCAGAGGCGCGCCCATGAAGGTGGTGCTCGCGCTGCGACCGTCGGGCGCCACGACGGTGATCGCGTTCTTCACGATACCCGAGCAGTCGAACCCGCCGCCGTAGGCGCTACCGTTCGGGCTGGGCTCGCTGAGCTCAATCTCGTCGACGACTGCCTGTTGGTGCACGATCATGGCGCCGCCGCTATTGTTGCTGATGGCGCGCCAGGCCACCCCGGCCTCCACGTCCACCTGCCGGTTATCGGAAATGCCAAAGCCATCTTGCTGCGAGCCCTTGACCGGCTGGGCAAGCACCCCTAGCGATCGGGGAATGGTGATGTGCTGAGTGAGTGCACCCGCAGCGCTTACTCGCAGCACCTCCGCCGTCTTGAAGCGCGTGACCCACAGCTCGCTGCCGCGCACGAGCACGTCGCGCAGATCAGTCTCCAGCTGCAGCGTGCGGACGGCCTCGCCTCCCGCTTCCGGCAGGCTGACGAGCTTGCCTTCAGCGCAGGCGACGTGCAGAAGACCGCTTGTCCGGTCGAACGCCACGCCCCGCGGCGCCTTGCACACGCTGCGGCGCTCGAGGATCTTGCCCGTGACCGCGTCCAGGCTGAGCAAGACGCCAGCGCCGCGCAGCGCGACGTGCACGCGCTTCTCCGCGCCTTCCACGATGCGGCCAGGCTCATCCCCTGCTTGGAGCTTCACGCTGTGGCGAACGCTGAGCCCCGCCAAGTCCACGATGCTCACCAAGTCACGCTGAGGGTCCGAGACGATGACGGCGCTATCGTCTGTCAGCACCGCCAGCGTGCCACCGCTGACCGACTTGAGCGGCGTCGCGCTCGTGACCGCGGGGCGCTGATCCGTCGGGATCACCAGCCGCGGCTCATTCGACTCCGGCTCCCCCGGCTCATCGAAAGAGTTGCAGCCTCCCAAAGCCACTCCCACCAAGGTCCCACCCAACAGGCCTGCGTGCTTGATGCTAGCGATGCGCATGACTGGTCCTCCAACCGCCTGACCCCGAGCATATCCTGTCTCTGCGCGGGCCGGTAGTGTCGTCAAATAACGACACTATCCAAGCCTGACGCTGAATGTCATACAGGGGGCGGGGTCAGCGAAATGCGTAGGATGATCATGAGATTGGCGTTGTGGGCTGCCGGCGCGTGCTCGTGGGCAGCCACGGCGCTTGCTCAACCACCGCTTCCAGAGGCCTGGCTCGAAGCGCAGCGGGACGAGCGCGGTCTGGCCTGCCAAGCACACGATCAGGTCGTTCGCGCCGAGCGCGTGCTCGTCGCTTGTGGAGCTGCGGGCGTTTGGGAAGTCGATATCTCTCAAACCGAGCCACGCCTGGCCAGGAGCTACGACGTTGGCGACGCCGTCGGGCTACTGACGGAAACGGATGGCGCTGTCTGGGTGAAGGTGCGCGCGATTGAGGCGCGCCCGCTGCTCGGCCCGGTACCTGGCACGAGGGAGCCTCTCGCGCCGCTCACGCCGTCCACGGCGCCGAGCGCTCCACCGCCAGCGGCTCCGGCGGCGGAGCCAGCAAGAACGACGCCAGTGGCTCCGCCGATCGTGCCCAAGCAGGCGGGGCGGGTCATCAGATCCCAACCGGGCCAGGTGCTGATCTCGCTCGGAGCTGCGGACGGCTTAATGCGCAGCGATCGCGTGGAGCTGTCGGTGGTCGGCGCCTCCGATGGCGAGTGGGATTCGGAGTTTGCCCCTGACGTGTTGGCAGTTGGTGTGGTGACGAGCCTGAGCCCCACCAGCGCGCGCGTGCGCCTGGGCTTCAATGAGCACGTACCCGAGGGCGCGCGTGCCGTGCGCACCCGTTCCGCCGTCACGGCCGGCGTAGTGGCGCGGGGCCCCCCCGGCCGGGGGGGGGGGGGGGGGGGG
>JAEYOT010000040.1 GCA_023411445.1 Pseudomonadota bacterium | reverse complement strand
ATCGAAGACAACACCATTCGCTGCTTCGATCCGGCCGTCCGAGTCGGCGGCGTCGTCCCCGCTAACCTGCGAGACCGAGGCAATGTTGTAGCGCCGCGGGAGCACGTTTCCGTGCCGTGGGACTTCCCTCAGCGGCGCCTCGTCGAGAGCGATGAAGCGGCACCCGCGGCGGACTGAGCTTTGACCGCTGTTGCGGTGGCTGATGTGCTCGACTACGTTAGGGCCCAGCCTTGAGCGAAAGTCCCGTCTGCCTCGCTTGCCATCAGTCGCTCAGCGGCCCGCCGCTGGTGGCTTCGACCTTCTCCTACCTGGAGGGCGAAGCGCGCCGCGAGTGGCGCTTCGAGCTGCTGCGCTGCGGCGGGTGCGGCATGGGTCGCCTCACGCCCGCGCCGTCCGTCGCAGCGCTGCACGCCCTCTACAGCAACGGCTACGACGCCTATTGCGGCGACGCCGACGGTGCGGCAGGGTCGCCGGGCCGTCGCGTGAAGGTGCTCATTTCTCGGCTGTACGCCGCAGCGCTACGCAGCGACCACCTCGCGCAGCAGCAAGCCCTTCGACTGCTTACGACAGCGCTGGAGGTCGCCGGTGGTCGGAGCGTTCCCCTCACCGCCTCGGTGCCCCTGACCTACGCGACCGACGCCGCCATCTTGGACTTTGGCTGCGGCGCTGGCTTTTGGCTCCTGGCGATGCGCCACCACGGCTACGAGAACCTCTCTGCGTTCGACATCGGACAGCCCGCGCTCGAGAAGCTATCGGCGCTGGGCATTCGCTGCTTTGCCGACCATCCGGCACAGCTGCCAGCCGCCACCTTCGACTGTATCCGGATGGAGCATGTACTTGAGCACCTCACGGACCCTGTCGACTCCCTGGCAATGCTGCGAGGAAAGCTCACGCCGCGCGGCACCATCGTGCTCACGGTGCCGAACTACGGCAGCGCTTCCGCGCGCCGCCTCGGCGAGAGCTGGCGCGCGCTCAAGCTACCTCACCACCTGAGCCATTTCACGATCACGGCCCTGCAGCGCGTCGCCCAGCAGGCAGGTTTTCAGATCAAGAGAACGCGGTTTCTACCCATCTCCGAGCTAGCGGTGCCGCGCCCGCGAGGTGGCGCCGTGGCCAAGCTGGGTTGGAGGGCTAAACGCATCGCCTACCACGCGCGCGCCATCAACTCCCCCAGCGCAGAGTATCTCGGCGTCGAGCTCGAACAGCGGTGAAGGGCGCGGTCTTCAACAAAGTGTGGCGCACGCTCAGGCGGACCGCCGACTGGGCGCGCGTCTGTTCGTCCAAGCTCGCTGGAGCCTCCCCGGCCGAGCCGTTCGATGGTGAGGCCCGCGTCGCTCTGCTTTGCGTGAGCTTCAACACGCGGGAGCTAAGCAAGCTGATGCTGCTCACGCTGGCGGATCAGCCGTGGGCCGCGCGCCTGTCGCGACTCGTCGTGGTGGACAACTCCTCGAGCGATGGCAGCCGTCAGCTCCTCGCGGAGCTCGCTCGCGCCAGCCGCGTGGAGCTGGTCGACAACCGCGGGCCCACGTCCCATGGCTATGGTCTCCGGCTCGGGACCGACTACATCTTGCAGAGCGAGGCGAGGCTGCCGAGAGAGCGGCGCAGCAACGTCCTGTTGGTGGTCGACAGCGACGTCGTATTCCTGCGAGCGGACACGCTGGACGCGGTGACGTCCGCGCTGGCGGCGCCGCGAGCCGGCGCCCTGGGCGAGCTCCAGTTCGACTTGGGAGAGCCCTACGCGCACCCGTGCTGCCTATTCGTGCGCGTGGATGCGCTGGCTGACCCGCGCGTTTGGCCGTTCGTGGACCACGGCGCCCCGGCTCTCTGGCTGCAGCGGAGCCTGCGCTGCGCCGGTCGCCAAGTCGTGGATTTTCCCCTGCGCTCGGAGGAGCACGTCGTGCATCGCGGTCGCGCTTCCATCGCTGCCGTCAACCGCCTCGGCCTGCGAGACCCGTATCAGAACGTCCGGGACGACGCGCACTTTCACGGCAACCCACGCGGAGCGGAGCTCTGGAGCCAGCTGGAAACGAGACACATAGGCCGGCTCAAAACCGCGGGAGACCCCGCGTTCTTGGCCTACGTGAGCGAACGCCTCGGGCGCTAGGCTCGGTCCAGCACGGCGAGCACGCCGCGCCGGGTCAGGTCGTACGCCTTGGCTTCCAGGGCGCTCATGGCCGCGGGCTCCAGGCTAGCCACCGAAGTGTCTCCAGCCAGCCGTTCGCACGTGTCCTCGAGCTCGTGGACCCAATCACGCGGCTCCGCCTGCGCGCGGCGAGGCAGCCCCAACTCGCTCATCAGATGATTGCACTTGGGCGAGTAGGCAAACGAGCCCAGCGGCGTCCCCGTCAGCAGCGCGAAGACGTGAGCATGAAAGCGTGTGACCAGCGCTCGCTCGGCCGCCGCGAAATGAGCCATCACCTTCAGTGGATCGGATTCATAGGGCTGGTGCTCGACGGCTAAGCCGCTCAGTACCGAGCGCGCAAACAGGTCATCTTCGGGCGCGAGCGGGATGCTGCGCACGCGCCAGCCCGCCTGTAGGAACCGGCCAAGCAGCGCGCGTACGAGCTCCACGTAGCGTGGACCAATTTGCTCGTACCAGGCGGCTTGGTCGGGCAAATGCTTGGCAAACCAGGCGCTCGGCGAGCGATGCGCCACGAAGCGCGTGCCCACTCGGGAGTGCAAGAACGGGGAGACGTTCAGCGCCAGGCAACGGGCCCGCCGCGGCGGCGGCTGAAAGCCCTGCCCGCTCAGCTTGAGCGCGAACGCGATGTCAGGCTGAACGACGATGTCATCCCGTCCCAAGATCGCCGCCAGGGAGTCGGCGCTCGCCTGCGACCGCGTCGAGAGCCACGCCGCTTCCCGCAAGGTGGCGAGCGAGGCTGGCGATAGCTCGCCTGGCTCGACCGTGGAGGACACGCCGATCACTGCCACCGCGCAGGGCCGCTTCCCCACGTACGAGCTGAATGCGGCCAGCGGCGATCCGGGTCTGGCCGTCACCACCCCACCGCCTGCGAGGATGGCGGCTCGCGGAGGTGTCAGGCGCTGGCTGCTGCGCGGCGAGTCGAACGCCGTGCGCGCCAGGCGTCCGGCGATGCCAGCCGTGGCCACACCCAGCGCCAAGTCCCCGACGTTGCCGGCGTCGTAGCAGCCGAAGATCGACACGTCCGGGCGGGCTAGCACGCGAGCTGCTACGCGCTGCGTGCGTTCCCAGCGGAGGGACCACAGCGCGCGGCGCTGGGCCCTGAGCGCGTCCGCGTCGACGGAGAGCACTGTCAGCGGCGTTCCGGGGCGGTCATGAGTCATCGTCGAGGAGGCGCGCAGCGTAGCCAGATTGCCCGAGAAAGCAACGCATCCCCTCGGTTTCCGCATCTGCTATGACCAGTCGAGCAGCCCGCCGCGAGGATCTAGATTGCCCGACATCTCCGTGATCGTGACGACGCACAACCGCGCTCGGCTGCTGGAGCGCTGCCTCAGCAGCATCCTGGCGCAAACGGACGTAGAGCTCGAAGTCATCGTCGTCGACGACGCATCCAGCGACGATACGCCTACAGTCGTCGTCAAGCTCCTGGCTGATCCGCGCTTGCGCTACCACCGCCTGGAGCGCAACTGCGGCGCGCCGGCCAGACCGCGCAATATCGGCATCGCGCAGGCGCAGTCCCCGCTGCTCTTCATCTTTGATTCCGACGACACGATGCTGCCCGGCTGTCTGCGAGCATTCGTCAGCGCGTTTGAGGCGGAGCCAGAGCTCGGCTTGGCCTGGTCGCGAAAGAACGTGCTGAATCGCGAGGGCGCCACGGTCGAGATCGAGAAGCGGGATCGACTCATGACCGAGCCCCCCTTCCCGCTAGCGCTCTCCTACGCGCCCGGCGCCAACGGGCTCGCCATTCGCCGCTCGGTCGTGGAGGCGATCGGCGGCTTCGACGAAGCCATGCCGCGCATGGACGACTACGAGATCACCCTGCGCTTCCTGGCGGATGGGCGCTGGCGCCTGCGCGTGCTGGACGAGGTCACGATGAACGTGCATTCGGACTCCAACGATCACGTCTCAGCCAGTGAGAAGCGCACGTTAGCGGCGCGAGAGCACGTGCTGGCAAAGCACCACGCGCTCTTTGCGCGCTACCCAGAGGTCCACGCTCGCCACCTGTACCAGCTGGCGCTACTGCGCCTCAGAGTGCACCGTGATCGCGCCGGCTTCTTGCGTGGCTTGCTGGCTTCGCTGCGCAGCGATCCGCGCCGCGTGCGGCGAGCGCTGACCTTGTGGCGGCTGCTACCGGGCGCCTTGCCCCGTGCCAGAGCCGGAGCGCGCTCTGATTCCACCAAGCGGGTCCATCTCAAGCGCAACGTGGTGGATGACTAGGAGCTCACTCCTTCGAAGACTCGAGCGAACGCCTCCACTTGCCGCGTCGCCAGGTAGCGCTCGCATTCGCTCACGTCGGGCGTCACGCTAGCCCCACCCCGCAGCAGGGCCGCCTCGAAGGTGGCTTGAGCCTGGGCTCCGTCCAGGAAGATGCCGAGCCGCGTCTCTGACAGGCGCGCGCGCGCCTCGCTAGGGTTCGGCACTACCGCCAAGACTGGCTTACGGAGCGCGTGATAGTCCACGAGCTTAGCTGGTAGGCACCACCACAGCGCGTTCTGCCCGTAACACAGGGTCGCGAACTCGGCCCCGGCGATCAGGCGGTACAGCTCGCCTTGCGGCATGTGATCCAAGAAGCGCACGTGCGGCCCAAGCTCCAGCGCCTCGATGCTCGGCGCCAGGCGCGGCTGGTTCACCTCCTTGCGGCCGACCACCAGGAACTCGTAGCCCCTCGCAGCGATCTCCGGATTCTTCAAAGCTTCTGCGAAGTGCCGGAAAATGGCGTCGCCGTAGTCCGGCAGGTATTCGCCGCAGAAGATCAGGTACGGTCGCGGGGAGGTCCGCTCGCTCGGTGTGATGAGCGATTCATCCAAGCCGGTCGGGATGAAATGCAGGCGTCGATCGTCCGTGAGACCGTAGCTCTCCTTCAGGATCATCGCGATGGACTGGGCGGCGACCGTCACCGCGTCCGCGTGCTCGGCGGCCGCCCGCTCCAGTTCGCGCTGCAGCGCGAACACCCAAGGGATGCGAGACTGGGTGCGGTGGCAGTGCGTGTGGGGATCACGAAGATCCGCCACCCAGCGCCGGCCGGACAGCTTGAGCGCGTAGCCCAGGGCATGCGACGTGTAGGGATCCGCCGAGGTGAACACCAAGTCGATCGCGTGCTCCTCGGCGATCTGGCGAGCCTTGAGCAGCGCCGGGACAAACCAAGGCCAATAGGCGTCCGGGATGTTCACGGCAGCCCTCGCCAGTCGAGATAGCCGGCGCACAAGAGACGGACGGCTGGGCGCTGCCGATGGCCGCGCCGGCACCTCCGCGCCTCTGGCCTGCGCCTGCAACGTCGTGAAACGCTTGTCGGAGAGGCCCAGCGAGAACGAAATGCCGCGCGCCGTCGGCTCGACGTACGTCGCGCGATGAACCGCCACTTCGGCGGGCAACGCGGCGAGCAGCGACGGATCCTCATTGTATCCGAAATTCGTGCCGACCGTCAGCACGTGCACCTGCCAACCGTGACGAGGCAGAAATTTCGCCAGTTTGTAGGCCCTGAACACCGCCGCGTGGGTCTGCGGGGGAAAGAAGGGCGTGATGATCAATAGCCGACGGCTCAAGCCGCCCTCGACGCGAGGAGCGAGCCGTACATGCCCAACAGGCGAGACATGTAGTCCGCGATGTCGAAGCGGCGGACGGCCAGCGCTTTGCCAGCAGCTCCCATGTTGCCGCGCAGCTGCTGGTCTGCCGCGAGCCGCGCGACCTTGTCGGCCATGTCCGCGACATCCAGCGCGCGGTACACGAAGCCGGTCACGCCATCCTCCACGGCTTCGTGAATACCTCCGCCATCAGGCACGACGACGGGCAAGCCCGCAGCCATCGCTTCGACGCAGACGATGCCAAACGGCTCGAACGGAGCGGCATGACAGAAGGCATCACAGCAGGCCAAGATCTCCGGGACGTCTTCGCGTGCTCCCAGAAACACCACGGCGTGCGGCGTCGCGCTGCGAGCTACGCGTGCTTCCAGCTCCGCCCGCTGCGGCCCATCGCCGCACACGACCAGCCCCACGTCGTGACCCACGGCGCAGCAGCGTAGGATTGCGTCGATACAGACATCCACGCGCTTGTTGACACCCGTACCGAGCGTGCCCACCGCGACGAACACCACGGTGGAGGGCGAGAAGCGGGAGCGCGCGGGGCGCGTGGGTCCGGCCGCCGGGGAGCG
>JAEYOT010000019.1 GCA_023411445.1 Pseudomonadota bacterium | reverse complement strand
GTACAGGCGCGCGTCGTAGCGCCCGCAGTCGGAGTCCTCGTCGTAACGAGTGAGGCCGCCCGTGCTGTTGTAATCGTAGCCTCCGGCTTCACACGAGGTCTTCTGGGAGCGCGCGAGCGCGGCCACGAGTAGGGCGACGGGAGCAACCGCGACCATCACGATGCCGACGGTCATCATGCCAGTCGAGTGCCGTTTGCGGCGGGCGGGTGCGTCCTGCGCCGGCTCCTCTGCCCTCGATGACGTGGCGTCGCTGGGCGCTGCGGAGGCTACCGGCTCGGTGGGAGCGGTTTCAGCGGCGGCGGCGGGCGCGGCGCTGCGCGATGAGGCGCTCGGCGGCGCGACGCAGACGCCCTCCTCGCACAAGCGGTCGCCCTTGCAATCGGTGTCTTTACTGCACTGGGCGCGCGCAGCAGCGGCGGCCAAGCTCAGCGAAATTCCAAGCAATATTCCCCGATAAGTCCCAAGCCACATCGCACCACGATAGCGGCGCTCGCCGAGCGTCACAAGCCGTCGTCATCTGGTTGAACCAGAGGGAAAACGAGCGATCGCGCCGGAAGGGGCTACCGGATCGGCGAGCCGATCCCGATGAAAGGTAGGACACGTTCATTCTTTTCGGCGTCGCCGCTCGGTAAAGACGCCGCCTTTCGCAGCGCAGAACCATGAAGCTTGCCGTGATTTCCGATCTGCATTTGGGTGCGGGTGATCGCGCGGACGGCTTCGGGCACGACGACGGCGACTTCTTGCGCTTCCTCTCGTTCTTGGAGAGCAACTTCGAGCGCGTGATCTTGCTCGGGGATGTCTGGGAGACGCTACAGTCGCGGAAGCTGGGCAGCGCGCGAGAGGAGCTGGCGTTGGCGCGCGCTGCTCACCCGGAGATCGCCAAGCGCTTCGAGCGCCCCAAGTACCGCTACGTGCACGGCAACCACGACATGGTGGCGGGCCTACTGGGCGCGCCGGACGAGCTTCAGCTGCGCGCCGATGGCGTGCGGCTCCTGTTCACCCACGGGCACCAGAACGACCCTTTGGTGCAGCGGCGGCTGTGGCTGTCGGAGCTGGGTGTGTGGCTCGGCGGCTGGATCAAGCGCGTTGGCTGGGGCGCCTTCTATCGCCTGTGCGCCCGGCTGGACGCAGCCCGGGGCGGCGCGTCCTTGGACGGCGAGCGCTGCGAGTTTCAGCGCTGGGCGATGGCCGAGGCCGCCCGTCGCGAGTTCGACGTGGTCGTGACCGGGCACACGCACCTGGCCGCGCGCACGGAGCACGGCTCGCGCTTGTTCTTGAACAGCGGCTCTTGCAGCGACGGCCAGCTGAGCTTCCTCAGCTTGGACACCGCGCGCGGCGCCTACGCGGTCAACTACGGCTACTGAGCGATCACGGTAGCGGTACGGGGCTCTCGTAGTAGGCCTTCACCGCTTTCTCGAACTGTCCGCCGTCCGACGTGATGTACGTCTGGTCTCCGGCGCCGGTGCCGAAGGCCGCGCCGACGCCGCCCGCGTCCACGAACTCTTGGACGTGCGAGAACAGGTAGCGCACCTTGTTGTCGCGGAAGCGGCCCGGGCTTCCCCCCGGCTTGTCGCTCGGTACGCCGAACGGCAGCTGCCACCACATGATCGGCTTGCCCGTGGTGTCGTGCACCTGCTTGGCGAACGCCAGTCGTTCAGCGTAGTTGGGTGAGCTCTCGTTCGTCTCGTCGAGGTAGTGCTCGCCGCCGCGCATGCACTGCGGCAGCTTGCCGTCTTCGAAGCAGCCGGCGTCGCGGTCGAGGATGTCGATGAAGACGAGATCTGTCTCGGCGGCGCCCAGCTCGTTCAGGAACTTGCCGACTTCGTTGCCGCCCCCGGCCGCCCACTCCGAAGCATGCAAGCCGATGGCGACCTTGGGTGCGTTGTCTCGCGCCAGCTGGATCCAGCAGCGCGCCATGCCGCGGATGTCGCCCGGCAGGTCGTCGCAATCCGGGTGCAGCAGCGCCGGCACGCTGGACGGCTTGCCGTTAGACTCTTGCTGGGCGAAGGCCCAGAAATCCGGCTCCAGGTGCACCAGCGCCGGGATGTCTAGCTCGGCGTAGCGCTGCATCAGGAGCTTGGCAGCTTCCCAGTAGGAGCTCATGTACGAGGAGTCCTTCAGCACGCCGAAGGTGTTCTCCCCTTGGCCCGTGATGGCCCACACGCTGGACATCGGTACCGCACCCTTGGCCTTGTCCACCTTGGCGATGACCTGGGCGAAGTAGCCGCCTGGGTTCCAGTCTTGCCAGCCGTAGGTGAGGTACACGTAGTGGATGTCGAGCGGAGCATCGAGCGTGTAGATGCCGGACTTTTCCCAGACGTAGTCGCTCGGCAGATCGTTACCCATGCCGATCAAGAAGTTGGGTTCGCGTCCGAGCTTGCGAGCGAGCTCCGCAGCTGACGAGGTGCCCGAGCCGCCGGAGTCTTTGCCCCCGCTGCCGCCTTGCGAAGAGGGCTTACCCCCACCGCCGGAGCTAGTGCCGCCGCCCGACTTGCTGCCGCCGCCTGACTTGCTGCCGCCGCTGCTCGAGTCCTTTCCGCCGCTGCCCGATGCGCTGCCAGCGTCACCGCCGCTCGCCGACGGACCGTTCTTCTCATCGCCGCCGCAGGCGACCAGCAGGGGAAACACGAGCCAAGCGCCAACGCACCGCCAGCCCCGAGCAGAGATTCGCGTGGACATGATCCTCATGATCGCACGAGCGCAAGGCTTCGCTCAAGGGCAGCTCAGTAGCTGTCACGCCCTGAAATTCCGGGTACTTCCTGTCAGGAGCCCTGATTTTTCACCTAGTGTGAGCTTCGCTGCAGGCCGGTGCTGTGCCCGTCCACGCGCAGCTGAAACACGAAGTAGGGCGGCAGGCACACTCCGCCACTACCGCTCCGCGCGCAAACGTAGTCGTCGCGACAAGGCGCCGCCCGCGAGCAAGCGCGCAAGCCAGCTGGGCGCGTGTTGTGACGAACGCAGTCGATGAACGGCTCGCCGCGCGCTAGGCAAGCGTTGAACGGATCTAGCACCGCGATGGCGCCGCAGACGGCACCGCCCTGCGCGCAGCTCGCCGTGCACATGCCGGCGGGGAAGCCGAACGCGCTTCGGTTGCAGACCATGTCGCCGCAGCCGAGGGGCGTGACGCGGCTCATGCGATCGCGGCGGCGATCCGCGTGCGGGCTCACGCTGCCCGCTTCGCACGCGTCGCCTACCTCGGGCGTGGCCGGCAGGCATTGCCCGATCGGCTCACCGGCTCCCGCCTCAACGGCCGAGCACACTAGGCCTGCGGCGCACGTCCAGCTCGCGTAGCTGGGATCCCGACCAAGGCTGCAATGCGCGCCGTACTGCCCGTCAGCGCTCGCGCGCTCGGCGAAGGGCGCGGTGAAGTCCGCTGGGACTCCTGCCAGCATCTGCCGCGCGATGCGCAGCCGTCGTGGCAGATCTTCCAGCACGTGCGGCGAGACGGGCGACTCGAGCGCGTTCTCCGGCGCGTCCGCGCTGTCGTCGCCGAGCAGGTGAAAGCCAGCGACGCTGCGCGCTTCGTGACAACCCTGACAGCTCAGCTGATCCAGCCGCCGTAGCGTGGCCTGCGGGGTTTTGAGCTGCGCGAGTCGCTGGTAGTCCAGCCCGCCCAGCTCCGCGGGGCTGAGCGCCGCCGTGAAGGGGCGGTTGGCGAGCCGGCTCAAGCCGCGCGGCGTGACGCTGAGCGCGCGCTTCGCCAGGAGGGAGTCAGGCAGCAGCAGTGTGCCGGCGTCCAGCGCCTCCGCGTTCGCGGTCAGCGACGCGAGCAACAAGCGGCGCCGGGCCGGATCGCGCAGCGCCGCCGCGTCC
>JAEYOT010000921.1 GCA_023411445.1 Pseudomonadota bacterium | reverse complement strand
TGTTGGAGCCGTGCGGGGAGAGCAACCCGGCGCCGGCGCTGGCGCTCGTGGGGCGCGTGGTCTCGGCGCGCGAGGTCACAGGCGGCCACCTCAAGCTCGAGCTCGCGCTCGACGGGGGCGAGCGGCTCAGCGCCTTTGGCGTCGGGCTCGGCCACCGCGCAGAGAGCCTGAAGGGCGAGATCGCCCTGGCAGGCAAGCTGCGGCAGGATCGCTACCGTGGCGGCGGCGCGGTCGAGCTCAAGCTGCAAAAGATTTGGTAAGGTTGCGCGGATGCCTAGCGCTGGTGGCGAGCCGCTGATCCGCTTCAAGGGCGTGCGCAAGGCGTTCGGACCGAAGGTCATCTACGCCGGGTTGGATCTCTCCATCATGAAGGGGGAGGTGCTCACCATCTGCGGCGGCTCCGGCGTCGGCAAGAGCGTGATGCTCAAGATGCTGATCGGGCTGCTCCAGGCCGATCGCGGCAGCATCGAGTTCGACGGGCAGGAGGTCACCGCCATGAAAGAGGGCGAGCTGGCGGACGTGCGCCGTCGCATCGCGATGCTGTTCCAGAGCGGCGCCCTGTTCGACTCACTCAGCGTTGGTGACAACGTCGGCTACGGCTTGGACGAGCACTTCCGCTACACGATGTCGCCGGAGGAGCGCAACGAGCGCGTGGCCTGGGCGCTCGGCTTGGTCGGCTTGCCCGGCATCGAGGAGATGGCGCCGGCGGACCTTTCGGGTGGCATGCGTAAGCGCGTGGGTCTAGCTCGCGCCATCGCGGTCAAGCCCGAGGTGCTCCTCTACGACGAGCCCACCACGGGGCTGGATCCGATCAACACCGCGCGGGTCAACCACCTGATCATGGGCCTGCAGGAGCGGCTCAACATCACCAGCATCGTGGTAACGCACGACATGAAGAGCGCGTTTACCATCAGCGATCGCATCGCCATGGTGCACAGCGCGCGCATCATCGCCTGCGACACGGTAGATGCCTTCCGCGCCTCGACCGATCCGCGGGTAGCGGACTTCATCGAGGGCCGTGCACCCGTGAAGGAATCCGTAGAGACGCTTTTGTCGTCCTAGCCGGCCTTGGGTGAGCGGCCGGGGCCGTTTTGCCGCGCATTCCCTGGTTTGCGGGAAATGACGGAAGTGGGAAGATAGCGTTCCTTATGTCCGCTATGGGAAGTGTGAGCGATGGCGACCTCGCGTGAGTTCAAGGTTGGGGCGTTCACGCTCGCAGGTCTGTCGGTCGTCGGCTTCGTGGTCTTCTTGGTCGGCGAAGAGCGCAAGCTGTTCGAGTCCAAGCTCGAGTACGGCGCCAAGTTCGAGGAGGTGCAAGGTCTCCGCCGCGGCTCCCCGGTGCGCATGGGCGGTGTGGACATCGGCGCGGTCACGGAGGTGGCCTACCCGCACGACGCGAGCGACAAGCGCATCGTCGTCAAAATGTCGATCGTGCAGGACGAGTCACGCCGCATCCGTCAGGACAGCGTCGCCAGCATCGAAGGCAAGGGCCTGCTGGGCGACAAGATGATCGTGATCACGGTCGGCGATCAGAAGAAGCCGCAGATCCCGGTAGGCGGCGAAATCCCTTCCAAAGAGGGCGACGACATGACGGCGCTGATGGGCAAGCTCGGCACCATCACCGGCCAAGTGGAGAAGGTCGTCAACAACTTGGAGAAAA
Source organism: Pseudomonadota bacterium (assembly GCA_023411445.1). Taxonomy (GTDB): domain Bacteria; phylum Myxococcota_A; class Polyangia; order Polyangiales; family Polyangiaceae; genus PMG-095. The sequence goes on along the minus strand of JAEYOT010000921.1, from coordinate 2,887 downwards.
CGACGAGCACGCTCGCCGATGAAAAGCTCCAGGAAGATCTCAAGGGCACGGTCGAGTCGGTCAACGGCATCCTCAAGTCGGTGGACGCCGGTGAGGGTTACGTTGGCAAGCTGGTCAAGAGCCCGGAAGAGTCGGACCGGCTGTCCAGGGTGATGCACAACCTGGAGAACGCCACGGCGCAGCTCAACCAGACCACGGCCAGCATCAACGCCATCTTGCAGCGCGTGCAGCAGGGCCCTGGTCTCGCTCACGAGGTGCTCTACGGTGAAGAGGGCTCCAAAGCCGTCAGCCAGTTCGCCGGCGCCGCCGACGAGCTGCGCCTGACCTTGAAGGGCATCCGCGACGGCAACGGCCTGGCTCGCAGCGTGATCTACGGCGACGAGGGCTCACAGCAAATGATGAGCAACCTCAACCAGATGAGCGGGGACCTGAAGCAGATCGTCGCCGACGTGAAGCAAGGCAAGGGCACCCTCGGCGCGCTGCTGGTCGATCCCTCCGTCTACGAGGACCTGAAGCTGGTGCTCGGCAACGTGGAGCGCAACAAAGCGCTCCGTGCCCTCGTCCGCTACTCCATCCGCCGCGACGGCACGCAGCCCCCCAGCGTAGAAGTGCGAGATCCCTCGCCCAGCGCCATCGGCACCAAGAAGGCCGACGGCGCCGAGACCATCTCCGCCGACGTCGGCGCCAGCTCCACCACCGGCCAGTAGCCGAACGCCGCCCTCGTCCGAGCGGGACGAGATAGTGAGCAACTCGGGGCGTGATTGCGGCAGCTCTGGTCATGGCAAGCTCTGCCTGCTCGGAGCCAGAGCGGCACGAGAAGGTGGGGACCACGACGGCTGCGCTCTCGTCGGTCATGGACCGGACGTTGGGGTTCGAGTCGCTGGAGGATTGGTCGGCGCTCACCAACACGACGTTGTCCTTGAGCGCCAATCACACCGAGGGACAGAGCTCTCTCAGCGTCCTGGGCGGCGACTGGATCGAAATCATTAGCCGACCCCTGAGCAAAGAAGCGTCCGCGCCCGAGGTCGTCGCGTTTGACGTGCGCGTGCCGAATGACCCAATCAATCAATGGTGGTCGGGGAGCGCTGCCGTCGTGCTCGATGCACCTTCGGTGAACATCTGGGACCAGTCGCTGGGGTTCTCGGAGCTTCCAGAGCCGACTGGTCAGTTTGCGCGCTTTGAGCTGCCGGTGGATGAGTCAGTGCGCGCTGGTCTCCAGGGCAACTACGATGATCTCACGATCCGCATCGTGCTCAACGTGCTAGAGGGACAAAGTCAGGGATACTTGCTGGATCGCTTCCAGTTGGGCCTCGCCCCAACCGACTGCACGCCCGTAGACGACGGTAACCCCTGCACCATCGACGCATGCGATGCCGCTATGGGCGTATCGCACACGCCGGTCCCAGCCGGAACTGCCTGCGATGATGGCGATCCGTGTAACGGGCAGGAGGTCTGTAGCGGTGCGGGCGTGTGCTCGCAGGGGGCTGCGCCTGTCGTTGATGATGGCAATCCGTGCACCGCGGATTCATGCGATTCAGAGCTTGGCGTCGTGCACGTTGCCGTTTCCGCCGGCACTCCCTGCGCGGACGCTAACCTGTGCAATGGTGAAGAGGTATGTAACGGCGAAGGCGTCTGCACGGAAGGCGCGTCTGTCCCAGTGCCCCCGGACACCGCCTGCATCGCCTACAGCTGCGACCCGAGCCAGGGCATCGTGACCACCTTCGCTGCAGCCGGTGTTAGCTGCGACGACGGGACGGTGTGCAACGGCCGGGAAACGTGCAACGGCGACGGCGTTTGCTTGGCTGGAGCCCCCTTGCCCGTTCCACCTCCGACGCTCTGTTCGGTGTTCGACTGTGACGCGGAAGCCGGCATCGTACGAGCCGATCACCCAGCCGGCACGAGCTGCGCCAACGACACCGTTTGTGACGGCGCCGAGGTCTGCGATGGCGAGGGGGGCTGCCTGGCTGGAACCCCGCTGAGCATCCCAGCGGCCAGCGCCTGCGTCTCGTTCTCCTGTGATGACGATCTCGGTGTGATGGCGCACCATCTGCCGGCGGGCACGGCCTGTAGCGACGGGGACGTGTGCAACGGCGCTGAGGCGTGTGACGGCGTGGGGAGCTGTGCTGATGGCGTGCCCCTAGTCCTGCCGCCCGATACCGCCTGCACGACCTATAGCTGCGACCCCACGAGCGGGATCCAAGCTGCTCGACGCCCGGTCGGATTTCCGTGTGACAACAACAACCTCTGTGACGGGCGGGAAACGTGTGACGAAGTTGGCGAATGCGTTGCCGGCGCTCCGCCTCAGGTGGACGATGGCAATCCTTGCACGGCCGATTCCTGTGATCCTACGACGGGCGTGCACCACGCCCCCGTTGCTGATGGAACCTCGTGCGGCGGTGGCTCGGCTTGCAGCGGCGTCCAGCAGTGCTTCTCCGGAGAGTGCGTCGCGGTAGCCGCGGCGGTGGTGGATGATGGCAACCCATGCACGGTCGATATCTGCGATCCGTCCACGGGTGAAGTTGTGCACGTGCTGGCGCCGGCCGGCACGGCCTGCCCGGAGCTGGATGCTTGTCATGACGAAGGTACCTGCGACGACAGAGGTCAGTGCACGCCGGGTGAGGCCCTCTCGTTCGATGATGGCGATCCCTGCACGGTCGAGGTCTGTGATCCCGTCGAGGGCTTGACGCGCTACGAATGCGAGCAGACGGACGGCACAATCGCAACCGTGCCAGGTGACGCGCTTGCCTGGCTGTACACTGGCATCAACCCCGTTCAGCGCGACGTGTTGCCCGGCACGATCGACCGAGCGCGAGCGACGCTGATCTCAGGGCGAATTCTGGGTGAGCAGGGACTACCGCTCAGCGGCGTCACCGTGAAGATCCTCAAC
>JAEYOT010000886.1 GCA_023411445.1 Pseudomonadota bacterium | reverse complement strand
CAGGTGGCGCGGCGGGCTCGAGCTGCACGGCTTCCAGCAAAGATGCAGGCGCCGAGGGCGTCTCTTCAGCGGCTGCCATGGGCGTTGCCATCGCGCTCCGCGCCCCCGGGTGACGCACCGAGTCCGTCCAGGCGACGCCGGCCGCCACCAGCAGCATGGACGCGGAAGTGAACAAGGCCCAACGCCGCCGGTGCGGGAGCGCGAGCGGAAGGAAACGCGGATGCGGCGGCGCAGGCCGCGAGGTACGCGCCGGATACACCTGCGCGGCTCGCGACAACAACAGCTCCCGCGCGGGCGACGGCGCCGTGAGCGCGGTTTGCTCCACGCGCTCCGCGAGCGGCTCCGGCAGGGGCGGCGGTCGGCGCAGGCTCGGCTCGGGCAGATGCGCCAGCCACTTGGACGCGACGGGCGTGCCGCACGCGTCCTCGGAGACGCCCTGAGTCACGAGCCACTCCGCCAGCTGCCGACCCAGCTCCTGGATCGAGCTAGGCCGCAGCGCGGGATCCTTTGTCATGCCCCAATGGATCAGTCGCGCTAGCTGCTGATCGACGCCGGCGCCGATGGCGAGCGGAGCGGGCTCATCGCCGAGGATCGCGTCCATGATCGCGAGGCGACTGTTGCCCTTGAACGGCGTCACCCCGGAGATGGCGCGGTAGAGCACCACGCAGTACGACCAAATGTCGCTGCGAGCGTCCACGTCGTCCCCGCGCACTTGCTCGGGCGACATGTAGTTGGGGCTGCCGATCACCGCGCCCCTGGCCGTCAGCTTCCCCAGCGCGGGCGGCGGGTGAGCCAGCTTGGCGATGCCGAAATCCAGCAGCTTGGGCTGGAGCTTGGCGCCGTCCGTGGACAAGAGCACGTTGTCCGGCTTGATGTCGCGATGCACGATGCCTTTGGCGTGCGCCAGCGCGAGCGCCTCCGCGATCGGCAGCATCAGCTGCACGGCGCGCACGCAGCTGAGCGGACCGCGCGCCAAGAGCTCCGCCAAGCTCTCACCGGTCAACAGCTCCATCACGATGAACGGATCGCCATCGGCGGTGGTGGCGATGTCGAAGATGCGGACGATGGCGGGATGGACCAAGCGCGCCGCGGCGCGAGCCTCCAGCCGCAGTCGCTCCGCCAGCCGTTCGTCCTCCGGACCCTTGCGCAGCACCTTGAGCGCGACTGGCAGCTCCAGCTCCAGGTTGTAGGCGCTCCACACCAGGCCCATGCCGCCCTCCCCGAGCAGCAGCTCGAGGCGGTACTTGCCGCCGAGCACCTGGCCACGCCCGAGCGGCGCGCCAGGGCGCGTGCTCACGGAGGTGGTCGGGTCCGGACGTGTGCGGTCCAGGTCGCTGCCCGAGGTTGGTGCAGGTGCACGCATGCCGGGGATGGCCGAAGCAACATCCGCGCCCCTCTGACGCCCCAGCGCCACCCCTCGTAACGGGCCAGAAAAATGGGGTGAGCAGCGCGCGCAGGGGCCTGAAACGCGTGACGATGCGCCTCGGCGCGACAGTCTGGCGCGGCGTTCGGGGCGAGGATTTCGGCAGGAAACAGGGTGCGATAGGCAAGCAGGGTGTGGTCGAGCCGGCGGAAGCCGCTTATGTTTGCGCCGACCGATGAGCGCGACCTTCAGCACCCCCCGCATCCAGCGCTTGCGCGAGCGGCTGATGCGCCGTGGCGGCAGGCCGAGCACCGCAACGCCGTGGTCCCTGAGCTCGGCGGCTCCGGGCGCGCGCGCCGCGTACGAGCGGATCTTGCCCTACGCCGAAGCCATCTACCTCGTGATCGCAGCAGACGGTGTGCACACACCAGAAGAGCGAGACACCTTGCTCGGCGCCCTCCGCTACTTGAGCGAGGGCGAGCTCGGCGCGCAGGCGGCGGACCACATGATCACGCGCTTCCAGGCCGAGCTCGAGCGCGATGGGCTCGAGGTACGGCTGGATGACGTGGCCGCGCGCATCTACGGCGAGCCGGAAGATTGCGAGCTGGCGCTCTCGTTGGCCGTCGCGGTGGCGGGCGCCGACGGCCAGTTTGGTCCTACGGAAGAGCAGACCATCCAGGGCCTCGCGGAGCGGCTCGGCTTCTCGCCGCGCAAGCTGCGCGCGTTGCTGGGTCAAGAAGCGTAGCGCGCCGCGCGGTTACTCGAAGCCGTGCTCGTGCACGACTTCGCGCGCTTCGGCGCCGTCGGCGCGCAGCGTGAGCGACACATGGTAGTGCCGCCGGCTGAGCTCCGAGCGCTCGATGCGCGGTACGCGCGCCGGGTTGAGGTACAAAACGCCGCCGCGCCGCTCTTGCCAGCGCCGCTCGCCGCCTCCGCGTAGGCGCCAGTGCATGTGCCCGGCCACCACTGCCAGCACGCGCCGTCCCTGCTGCTCCGCGTAGGCCACGGCGTCCGCCAAGTCCTCGTCGCCCCAGTCGCCTGCCTCCGGGTGAAAATCCCGCCCCCACGGCGCGGAGGCTTCCGTGCCCAAGCCCGCCGGGCCGTTGTGCGCCAAGAACAGCAAATACTCGCTCTCCGCGCGATCCACGAGCTCACGGAGCCGGGCGCGGCTCTCTTCCAGCGTGGTGACGCCGTAGGTCGCGGCCAGCGCCTCGGGTGAGGACAGCTCGCTGTTGCCCATCGCAAATGGGCGACCGGCGATCACGCTCACGTCCAGCGCGCCCAGCTGGAAGCGGTGCAGATCCAGCCCGCAGGCGTGCACGCCGACGCCGCCGGGCGCCCAGGAGACGCGGCCGCTCAGCAAGCGATCGCGGCCTTGCTGGTAGCTCAGCTCGGCGGTGATGCGCCCATACTGCGCCGCGTCGTTGTTGCCTAGCATCACCAGCGTGGGGCGCGACAAGCGCGAGAGCGAGCGCGCCAGCTCCACGCCGTCTTGCAGGCCGCTGCTACCGAGATCGCCCGTGAACAAGAGCAGCTCGTAGCTCGAGTCGTTGAAGTAGTCCGTATCCGCGGCGTGCCACGACGAATGAAGGTCTCCGATCACCGCGATCTTGGCGCTCAACATGGCCGCGCGGGAGGTTACACCAGCGAACGGGCGCTGAGAGCGGCTCTCGACCGACAGCTTGCGCAGAAAATCCGCGCGACGGAGCTAGTACGGCCGGAGCAGCTTCTCCCGCAGCTTGCACCGAGCTGGGTCCAGCACCGGTGGCGGGCGGCGGTCCAGCAGCGCCAAGAGCCACCAGAGGCCGACCACGGCGATGAAGATGACCAGCAGGCGGCTCATCATCCGGCGCGGGTCCGCGGGGTCGTCGATGCTCAGCTTGCGGATCTCTTCGGGCGTCGGAAAGTGAAGCGGCTCGCCGTCGGCGTATTCGAGCGGCAGCGCTTCCACGAACGGCATCTCCCACGGCGCGCGCCGCTCGGCTCGGTAGGCCCGCGCCTCCGCTGCGGCCGGCCGCGCCGCGTCGGCTGCGCCGTCCAGTGAGGGCGCGCGCTGGCCGGACAGGATCTCGTAGGCTAGCAGCACGCGACGAAAGCGCGCCGTCGCCTCGGGGTGTCCTGCGTTGCGATCCGGATGGTGGGCGAGCGCCAGCTTCTTGAACGCGCGACGCACCTCCGCGTCGGTGGCTCGGCTCGTGACGCCGAGCTCGGACCGAGCCTCGGAGAGGGTCATGCGCACGCAGAGCATAGGACCAGTTCCGGCGAGGCGCGAGCCCGGCCCCGGGCGGGCTGGTACAGGCCGGCAATTGTCCTATGGTGAGCCACCATGAAAATGCAGCGACTCACTCAGCCGGTCACCGATGCCGACGTGGTCTCGGGCTCGCTCGACGCGCGCGTCGTGATCCTGCAATACGGGGACTTCGAGTGTCCGCACACGCGCGCTTCCAACGCGCTCATCAAGCGCCTGAGCGCCGAGCACCCGGGCGAGCTCGCGCTGGTGTTCCGGCACTTTCCGTTGCGTCACATTCATCAGAACGCCGAGCAGCTGTCGCGCCTGATGAAGGCCGTGGCCGAGCTCTACCGCCCGCGCTACTGGGAAGCGCACGACGCGGTGATGAGCATCCGTCGCATGTCGGTCCCGGCCGCGCAGGAAGCGCTCACGGCGCTCGGCTTGGATCTGCCGGAGCTCGAGCGCGCCGCGCCCACCATGGCCACGCTCGTCCAGCTAGACGCCGATCGCGGGCAGGCGGACGGCGTGCACTCGACGCCCTCGTTCTTCTTCAATGGCGAGCCGTGGGATGGTCACTACGACTTGAGCACGCTGCGCCAGCGCTTCGAGCTCGCTCCGGAGCGCGGCTAAGGGGCTCAGGGCGCGGCTGGGATCGGCTTGACCAGCGGTCGCGCGGAGCCGCTCGTAGCCGGAGCCGCCGGGCTGATGCGGCTGGGGCTAGCGCCATCGGGTGCCACTTCGTCCAGCCAACGCTGGAGCTGCAAGCGCAGCGCCACGTCGCCGACGCTGCTCTGCTGCACCAGCTCGAGCAGCTCGGCGCGACTGGCGCCGGCTTCGCGGCGGCGGATCAGCTCGCGCACTGAGGCGGGCGGATCGCGCTTCAGCTCGCGCTCGATCCTCGCCAAGAGCGCGAGGTCACGCGGGTCACGCGCGCGCACGGCGGCGACGACGCTGGCCACGCCGCCCTGCGCGCTGGGGGCGGCGGCGCTGCCGGAGGCTGGCGCAGCAA
>JAEYOT010000884.1 GCA_023411445.1 Pseudomonadota bacterium | reverse complement strand
GCGCAGATCGTCCAGGAACGCGGCGACACCTGCGGGCGTCTTCAAGCACGCCGCTACGTCTTGATCCGGCGGCAAGCGATAGAACGAGGCGAGGCCCTGGAGCTTGCGGCCGGAGCGCTCCACGATCTGAAAGAAGCGCGCCGCCGTGGGCCAAGCGCGGCGCGACTCCCACGCGCCCACCACGTTGCTGCGGTAGCCCAGCCGCTTGCTGAACGCGGTCTGCGAGCGCTGCCCGCGCAGCGCGCGGACTAGCTCTACAGCCAGCTTTTCGGGGTCAATGGTTGCCATTTTGCACATCATACAACAAATCGGCGTCGGGAAAGTGCGGAGCGGCACTTGTTGGCGTGAGCACGGCGTGGCTAATTAACGGCGTGACGAAGCCGGAACTCTGCTCGCTCCTGACCGCGCTGCCGACGCTGCTCGGCGCGTTGGGCTGCGCGGGTGGCCAAACGGGGGAGGAAGAGGACGGCGCGTGCGCGCTGGACAGCGTCGAGCTCGCCGCGGACGAGCCTGCAAGCTTCGGGCTCACGCCGCGGCAGGTGCTGGGAGACGCAGAGGGGCATCACGTGGCCGCCTTCGCCTGGCTGCCGCTAGAAGGCCGCTCCTACGGGCCCGAGAGCGGAGATAGTGAGCTCGAGCTGTCCATCACGCCGCTCGGTCGCGCTCACGAGCTTGCGCCCAGCAGCACCATGCCTGGCTGCTGCGAGCGCTCGCTGCAGGTGGCGGTGCGCGTCACCCTGCGCACGGCAGGCGGCGCCCTCGACGAGACGTTCGATGCCGCGGTGTTCGGCAGCGCGGTCAGTAGCTCCACCTTGTTTCATCACATCAAGCCGCGGGAGCTCCAGGGTGATTTCGAGCTGGACGCGCTCGCGCCTGGTGAGCGCTTTCAGCTCTTGCAGCTGACCGCTCGCTTCGACCAAGGCACGTTCGGCGGCGCTGTTTCGGCAGGCATCGAGGCCCAAGGGCCCGCGCGAGGTGCGGATGGCGTCAGCAGCTACACGCTGATGCCGCTGCTCCAGTGGGGCTCACCGGCCAGCATTCGCACTTGGTGCTCGAGCCCGCCCTGAGGCGGCTCGCACGCAAGTGATCCAAAGCGAGCTTTGCGCCTCACTCCGAGGCGTAGGGATTGGTGTGTGCGGAGGATGAACATGAAGCAAACAATCGCGATCGTTTCTAGTTTGATGGCAATCTGGCTCACGGCGTGCGGCAGCACGAGCGAGCCGCAAGCTCCTGACGGCCAAGGAGAGCGGCAGCAGCTGATCGTGAAGGGTGAGTGCACGTTCGAGGAGTGCAGCTCGCCGCCTTCTTCGCTGTCGAGCGAGCCCACGCTGGAGTGCAAGGGCAGCGGAGGCAGCGACTGCAACTGGAGCCGCAGCGACGGGTCGGTCAGCTACACGGCCTGCGCGGAGAGCGAATGCCCGGAGCGGCCGGACGTCGCTTGTCCGGGCGACACGGTGCAGCGCGTGCAAACCTGCGGCCGGGAGAACGACGGTGAGTGCGCTTGGAGCACCACCTGCGTGCCGCCGCGCGAGACCACGCCGTGCCCGGTCGCTGACGGCTGCAACGGACAACCGCTGCTGGAGATCGGCGTGATCTGCAGCGACGGCAGCACCGGCGGCTTCGTGTGCGTGAGCGACGACACGCGCTGCTACTGGGAACGAAGCTGCGACTGAGCTTGGTCAGGCGGCGAGGGCGCTCCGCAGCGCTCTCGCCGTGCGCTCACTTCGCGTCGACCAGCCAGATGCCGGCGTTCTTTCCGTAAGGCACGGCGTACAATAGCTCGTCGCTGGCGACGAAATAGTCCGAGACGCCGGTGTTGATGGTGGCCGTGAAGCGCAGCTCCAAGTTGCGGTACGCGAGGGTGCCGGTGCGCTTGGTGAAATCGAAGTCCTGCAAGTAGCTCACGCCGGAGAGCACTTGGTGCAGCGCGGTGGTGCCGGCCACGATGGCGCGATCAGCCACCTGTGCGAGCTCCGGTAGCTCGATCGGGTGAGCGTTCGCGGCGGACTGGAGCGCGTCGAGCGTGGTCGGTACTACCGAGAGGCGACCGTGGCCGTCCTCTTCCACGTCGTGAAACAGCACGGTCCAGCTCGCGGTGTTGTCCCAGTACTCGAAGTACTGCCAGGGCACGCGCTCGGCCAGCACCTGCAGGCTCTTGCCCGATGCAATGGCCAGGTTACCGATGGTGCCGTCGGAGTCGATGAACAAGCGCCCGGGGCGCCACAGGGCGCGCTCGGCCAAGACGTCCGTCTCGCCCGCGGCGTTCCACCAGATGTAGCGGCCCGCTTCCCCTTCGACGTCGATCAGTGCGTAGCCGTGAGCGTCCTCACCGCTGGCGTCGCGTCCTTCGAGCAGGCGCAGCTGGCTCAAGGTGCTGCGAGCGCCCAGCGCGTGCTCGGCGCCGGCCGGCGTTCGCACGTAGAGCGTGTCCCTGGACTCTTCCGTGGCGCCGCTGCGCAAATAGAAGAACCAGAACGGGTCGCTGAGGGGATCACGGCCGCTGCTACCGCGCGCGGGCATGAGACGAAGCTGGGTGGGGTCCGCGTCGAAGGGCAGCGTGAAAGTCTGCCCGGTGCTGGTCAGGACCGCGAGCACCGGGCCTTCCTCGGGCGCTTCCTCCGTGCCGCACGGAGCGCGCAGCGTGACCCACCTTCCGTCTTGCGTGCCCAGCGAGCAACCCCCCTCGGCGACCAGCGTGCTCTCGAGCCGCGCGCCGTCGCCCGTGGCGCTGACGCGATGAGCGCCGATCGCGTCCAGATAGAACAAGGCGTCGTTCGCGCGCAGCACGCTGCGCACGTCCTCCCCGAAGCGACCCTGGAGCTCCCAATCCGGGCCGAACATCAGAAGCTTCCCGCCTGCGCGCACGGCGATGCGCTGGCCGAACGCACCCCGCGTGACTTGTCGCACTTCTTCCGCGATGAGCTCACGCTGGCCCGTCTCGGGGATCGCCAGCCACAGCTCGTCGCCGGCCCAGACGACCACGCCCTTGCTCGTCTCACCTACGGGCAGCGTGGCGTCCTGTAGCGTGAGCTCGTAGGTGTTGCAGCGCGCATCCGCGAAGCGGAGGGTGCCGCGTCGCGTGTCCTCGCTGAAGTAAGAGAACAGGGGCGCGCTCCTGCTCCGGTCGTTCGTGACCGCCAGCTGCCGCACGCCTTCGAGCTCGCACGGGCGCGGGTCCGCGTAGCGCATGGAGTAGAGCTTGGCGGTGCCGTCGTCGTCCGCGGCGCGCGCCAGCAAGTACAGCTCCGAGCCGGCGACCAAGCCGAGCTCCCGGAAATTACCGCTCGCGATGCGCACTCCCGGCGCGGCCAGGTGCGTGCTCTGCTCGGGAAACAGCGCATTCCCCGCGTCCTGAAAGCCCTGCACGATGTCGCAGCCCACGGCGCCCAGAAGTGAGAGCAGCAGCGGGAGCCGCGATTTCTGATCGTGCGCGAGGCGGCTCATGGTGGTACGGGTACAGCGGCCGAGCGCTGGGTACGCCCGAACGTAATGCTTACTCGGATCATCTCTCGTCGGACAGCACGGCCACTACTACTAGCCACGCTTCTCGGGCCTGCGCAACTCCGCGCCCAAGCCGCAGACGCTGAAGCTGGGGCGGGGGAGCGCGCGGCGACGCCGGAGATCGTGCCGCCCCGGCCGCTGTCCACACCGCTCAGCTATCCGGAAGGGGAGAGCGGCGAGGCGAGCGTGGAGCTCGAGCTCGTGGTCGATGCGCATGGCGAGGTCGTGAGCGCGACGGCGCTGTCCGGCGACGCACCGTTTCGGGAGGCTGCGGTCGCGGCGGCTGAGCAGTGGCGTTTCGAGGCGGCGCGCCGCGGCGGCCGTCCCGTGGCAGCTCGCATCCGCTACGCCGTGCGCTTCGTGCCGCCCGAGCCGGAGCCTGAGCCGGACGTGCCGCCTTCCCCCTCCAGCGGGGTCGACGGTAGCGTGCCGCCAGCGGGGCCGGTGCACACGCCCAGCGAGCCGCTCGAAATCACCGTTGAAGGTGAGCGCCGACCGCCCGGCTCGGTCGTGCTGACACGCCGAGAAACGCGCGCGCTGCCGGGCAGCTTTGGCGATCCGCTGCGCGCGATCGAGGCTCAGCCCGGCGTGGTACCGATCGTCTCCGGCTTGCCGGCGTTCTTCATCCGCGGGGCACCGCCAGCGAACGTAGGCTTCTTCTTCGACGGCGTCGATATCCCGCTCCTGTACCACGCGTTCTTCGGGCCCTCGGTCGTTCACCCGAGCTTCATTCGTTCGGTCGAGCTGCACGCGGGCGCGGCGCCGGCTCAGTTCGGACGCTTCGCGGGGCCGATCGTCGCCGTGACTGGCGAGCCGCTGCAGTGCCGCGTGACCGGCGAGGTGAACGTTCGCGCGATCGACGCCGGTGGCGCTGTCGAGAGCGGTCCGTTTGCTGACGAGCACGAGTGCGGCAGCAGCGGCGTGCGCGTGGCGGGCCGCTACTCGTACACCGGCTTGGTACTTTCACTGCTGAGCGACGCGGAGCTGAGCTACTGGGACTACCAGCTGCAGGCGAGCTATCCGCTAGGTCGCCGCGACGCGCTCAGCGTGCTCGCCTTCGGCGGCTACGATCTGTTTCGCGCGCCTCAGGCCGCTTACAACAGCGGCGCAGCGCTCAGCTTTCACCGGGTGGACCTGCGGTGGGACCGCAAGCTGGAGGGGGGAGCCCTGCGCGTGGCCGTGACTGGCGGCGCCGACCGCGCGGCGGGGGCCAGCGAGTACTCCAGCGTCGTCACGGATCAGTCGCTGCGTGTCCGAAGCGAGCTGAGCCAGCGCTTGGCGCCGCGCACCACCTTGCACGTGGGGCTCGACGGTCGGGTAGATCGCTTCGGGCTGGAAGCCGACGGCAACAACCTGGACTTCCCAGACTACTCGCGGCTCTTTCCGGCCCGCACGGACGTCACCGGCGGCAGCTACGTCGGGCTGCAGCTCGAGCCGGCGACCGGCATTCAGGTGGCACCCGGGCTGCGCGCGGATGTCTATTCATCGCAGGGCACGACGAAGGTCGGGGTGGACCCGCGCATCTCCGCTGCGTACCAGCTCAGCCGTCGCGTGCGGATCGAGCAGTCGCTGGGCCTCGCGCACCAGCGACCGAGCTACTCGGCGCAGGTTCCGGGCGCGCAGGTGGCAGAGCTGAAGCAGGGGCTACAGTGGGCGCTGCAGTACAGCTCCGGGCTGAAGCTCAAGCTGCCGTGGGACTTGGCCGGCTCGGTCACCGTGTACCGCGCCGGGTACTTCAACGCGATGGACCCGCTGGGCGGCGCCAGGGATTTCACCATCGATGCCAGCGCGCTCGACCGGCGTGCGAACCTGTCCTCCGCCGGCTTGGAGCTGCAGCTGACCAGGCCAGTGACCAAGCGCCTCGGTGGCTTGCTCTCGTACACGCTCTCACGCTCGGAGCATGCGCGCGGTGACTATGAAGGTCCCTCCGGCTTCGATCGCACGCACGTGCTCCAGGCGGCGCTCAGCTACGAGATCAGCCCGGGCTTTCGCGCCGGCGCCCGCTCGGTGCTCTACTCTGGAGTCCCCGAGCTGAACCTGGAAGGCTCGCCACATTTTACGTCCGACCGGCGCGGCTCGCCTTTCTTTCGCTTGGATCTGCGCGCGGAGAAGCGCTTCCGCTGGGGCCAGCGTGGCTACTGGGCCATCATCGCGGAGATCTTGAACGCCACCTCCACGCGCGAGGTGGTTCGCTTGGACTGCGGTGAGGTTTGCCGCGAGCGCAGCGCCGGCCCCGTTATCCTGCCGAGCGTGGGCCTCGAAGCCGGCTTCTGACCTCGCGCGCTACCGTCTTCGCGAGTGGCTTGAGCGGCTGCTGCGTGTGCTGCTCGCACCACACCGCCAGCCGGAACAGCACTGGCTCGTCGCTGTCGACCTCGGCGTACTCGAACACGACCTGACCGTCCTCGATGGCGCGGATTTCCCAGGCGTCGTTGGCGAGCGGTTCGGTTTCGATGCGACGAAGCTCGGGGGCCTCGCTGATCCAGCCGTCGATGGTCGCGCGAACGGAGGGAGCAATCACCATGGACGCTAGCTCCATCCGCGCGGTCAGCAATCGGTCGGGTTGGAATCCGCGCGGCTCATCCTGCTGAGCATGAGCTTTGCTTTCCAGATGTCATGGAACCCCGTCGAGCCTCCCAACCCTGGCCGCCCACTGAGGCACCTGCGCCCGCTTGGACCAAAACGATCCGTGGCGACGCTTACACGATCAAGCGCGTTGGCGGCGATACTTTCGGCATTTGGCGCGAGGGGGATGGTCTAGGGACGTTCGAGCTGCGCAGTGGTCCGGGGGAGGAGCCACGCGTCGTGGACGAGCGGCACCTCTCGCTCGAAGCTCGCGCTGTGGTCACCGAGTTTTTGGCGACGTACTTCGAGGACATCGAAGGCCCCGCTAAGCGGATCTGAGCCGGCGCGGCGTCTAGCGTTAGCGCGTCCAGCGCGCGTCGCCCGCCACCAGCCATTCAAATTGCTCGCGTAGGCGCCGCTCCATCGCGGGGCCGTAGCTGTGCCCTGCGCCCTCCGCGTGAGCGACGCGCGTTTGCACCCCCGTCTTCGCCAGAAACCCGGCGCAGCGCTGTGCGGTGCGCACGCAATAGCGCGAACCGCAGCCAAATAGTACCCGCTGGCCGCCGCCGCGCGCATACTTGCGAGCCGCGTACGGCGACCACTCGTCGAAGAAGCCGTTGCCGCCTTCCACCAGCGCCGCGCGCGGAAACTGCTGCGGGTACAGCACCGTCACGAGCGCGCCGTGAATCGCGCCTTGCGAGAAGCCCGCCCACACCGCCGCGCTGACGTCCACCTCGTTCGGGTAGCGCGCAGAGAGCGCTGCGATACCGGCCAATACCTCTCGAGCCAAGTCGAAGTGATCCGGGTAG
>JAEYOT010000864.1 GCA_023411445.1 Pseudomonadota bacterium | reverse complement strand
CGTTGGAGGCGCGGGAGACGGAGGTGGCGCCGCCGGTGTTGGTGGCGGCGCAGGTAGCGGCGGTGGTGGTGGCGGGGGCAACGCGGGCTCAGCGCTGCCGCCTGTTACGGACTACACGAAGGCGGGCCCCTTCATGACGACGGTGAACATGAACGTAGGGCCGGGCGGAGGCTACACGGTTTACCGCCCCGCCATGCTCGGACAAGACGGCTTCAAGCACCCGCCGATCGTGTTCGGGCCTGGCATCAACCAGACGGTCTCCGTCCACACGACGATGCTCACGAACTTCGCGTCGCACGGTTACGTGGTGGTCGGCACGCCCGTCCTCAAGGGCGGGCCGCGCGATGCTGGTAACCTGAAGTCGATGCGCGACGGCTTGGACTGGATCATCGCGCAGAACACGGCAGCAGGCAGCGTGTACGAGGGGAAGATCGACGTGATGCGCGCCGTCTCGATGGGCTTCTCCGTGGGCGGCACTGCGGCCGTACAGCTCGGCAGTCACGCCGCCGTCGCCACGACCGTCTCGATTCACGGTCACGACGCGATGTCCGACATGCACGGCCCGCTCTTGCAGACGACGGGCACCAACGACACCTGGGGCAAGATGCTGCAACAAACCACGTACGACGGGTCCAAGGTGCAGACCTTCCTCGGCACCGTGACCGGAGCGCCGCACGCTTACATCGAGAAGGACGGCGGCGGTGTGGAGCGGCCCGCCATCTTGGCGTGGATGCGTTACTGGATTAACGGCGACCAGGGCGCCAAGCACTACTTCTACGGGGAAGATTGCGTGATGTGCAAAGCCCCCTGGGAGATGCCGCAGCGCAAGAACTGGCAGTAGCTAGATCGCCCCGGTCTGGTAGCGCTCCAGGTTCTTCGCGCTCTCGAAGTACAGCACGCCGCCGTCGGCGCGCTTGGCGATGATGGCCGAGGCCTTGTCGACGGCGTTGCCGCTGACGGGATCCTTAGCGATACGGGCAGTGGCGTCGCGTGCCAGGCGGCCCTTGCACATCTCGCAGCAGCCAAAGTACGTCTTGCCCTCGACTTCGACGGGGATCTGGGCGCGCCCCATGAATTGGTCGTTGACCATGCAAACCTGACTCGCATCCTCGACACGGCTCAGCTGGCGAGTCTTGTCGTCGTTGGCGAGGGTGGGATCGGCGAGCGCGGGCGGGGTGGCAACCGGAGCCTCGGCGATCGGCGCGTGCTGCTCGCTCACCGGTGGAGCGGCGTTCTGGCTATTGCAGCCGATCAGGGCGGCGAGGCTGGCGAGCAGGAGCGGACGGATCTGAGCTCTCATTCACTGAGTAGGCGGGCCGGCTTGGATCGTGACAGGGAAAAAACGACGGAGAAACAACGACAGCTACAGGAGCCATTGCCCGACACCGGCCATGGCGATGACGACGAGCCAGGCCGGGGCCTTCCAGTGGTGCAGTAGCCCAAACGCGAGCAGGGTCGCCACGACGTCTCTGTCGGTGCGGATGCCCTCGGCGATCACGGGGCGGTAGAGCGCCGCGAGCAAGACGCCAACGACTGCGGCGTTCGTGCCCGCGAGCGCGGCTTGGGCCCAGCGCTGCGCGCGCAGTCGCTGCCAGAACGGAAGCGCGCCACCGATCAGAAGCCACGAGGGGACGAAGATAGCGAACAAGCACCAGAAGCCACTGAGCCACGGCTGGCCGGGGTTCATGGTCGCACCGAGATACGCGGAGAAGGCGAACAGGGGGCCCGGCAGCGCCTGAGCGGCGCCATAACCAGCAAGGAACTGCTCGTCGCTGAGCCAACCTCGAGGAACCAGCTCGGCGTGGAGCAAGGGTAGGACGACGTGCCCGCCGCCGAAGACCAGCGAGCCGGAGCGGTAGAAGCTGTCGAGCTCGTCGAGGGAGCGACTCGAGGTAGCGGCCGCCAAAGCCGGAAGCGCGACGAGCAGCACCACGAAGGTCAGCAAGGCGGCGGCGGCGAGCGCATGGCGCCGCGGCGTGCGGGCGACCGTTGGGACGGCGGATCCTGCGACCTCGTGGCGGTACAGCCACCAACCGGCTACTCCTCCCAGGGCGATGACCCCGACCTGGGTGAGGGCGCTAGCTTTCACGGTGAGGACAGCGGCGGCGGCGAGGCAGAGCGACACGCGCGCCCGGTCGGGGCAAAGCTTCCGCCCCATGCCCCAGACGGCCTGAGCTACAACGGCGACCGCAGCGACCTTCAGCCCGTGTAGCCAGCCGGCGTGCGCCAGATCACCCGCTAGCGCGACGCCGCGCGCAAAGCCAAGCATCAACAGCGCCGACGGCAAGGTGAAGCAGAGCGACGCAGCAACGGCTCCTGCAAGCCCTGCGCGCATCATCCCCAGCGCGAACACGACCTGACTGCTCGCCGGCCCCGGCAAGAACTGGCAGAGCGCGACGAGATCTCCATACTGCGCGTCGTCGAGCCACCTCCGTTTCTCGACGACTTCTGCACGGAAGTAACCGAGGTGCGCTACGGGCCCACCAAAGGAAGAGCAGCCGAGCCGCAGAAATACGCTGACCACCTCGGCGATCTTGCTGCGCTCCGCTGCTGGCGCTTCGGTCGTCATGTCGCGGTCATCGGCTTCGCGGGTCTCGACGTTAGCGCGTCGCGCAGAGCAGCGATACCCGAGCGAGGCTCTGCGGGTGGTGGCGCCGCCTCGGCTCGTCCGGCGGCGACGCCTTTCAGCCGGGTGCTGAAGGCTCGCCGAGCAGATGCTTGACGATACGTGCCGCCGCAGCGGCGCCGAGCCTGGCCAGCACCGCGTGCGCCGGGATGCCGCGCGGCAGGAGCAGCTCGCTGGCCGCTAGGTCGGCGGGGAGCTCGCGAATCATGGGCTGCAGGTAGCCACTACAGAGGCTCGTAGCGTCGTGGCTATGCGCCCAGGCAACGTGCAGGCGCCCG
>JAEYOT010000839.1 GCA_023411445.1 Pseudomonadota bacterium | reverse complement strand
GACGAGGACGGCGCGATCACGACCAGCGAGTCCTTGCCGCTCCATTTCGGTGCCAACGCCTGGGCCATTTCGCCCGACGGGCGCTTTGCCATCGCTTGGACCAACGCGGCGGCCGCTCAAAACCCCGATCCCAGCGACGGTTTTCAAGACATCACGGTGCTCACGCTGGACGATGAGCCCAGCTCCAAGCGCCTGAGCGTTGGCTATCGGCCGGTGCGCGTGTTCATGGACGATGACTCGCGCTACGCGTACTTCGTGACGGACGCGGGCATCGACGTGGTCGATCTGCTCGCGCCAGGCGGGCCGGTAGTGGAGCGGGAGCTTTCGCTGAGCGCGAACCCGGCTCGCGACACCGCCAAGCGCGACGTCAACGTGACGCCGGACGGCGCTTACGCGTTCGTGAGCCGGCAAGGCAAGAGCTACGTGACGGTGGTGGACGTGGCGGCCGGTACGTTCACAGACGTGCCGCTGCCGGGCGTGGTCACGGATCTGGACTTGAGCGCGGACGCGACGCTCGCGGTCGCGATCGTCCAGGCCATGAATCCTTCCGCGGATCTCGCGGCAGGCGCGGGGGCCTCGGGGCAAGCGGGGGAGTCAGCAGAGAGCGAGGGGGGCGGCGCCGGTGTCGAACAAGGCGGGGGGGGAGGGCTCGACGCCGGCGCCGGGGGAGCGGATGGGAGCAGCGGCGGGGCGGCAGGGGCGGGCGGGAGCGGCAATCCGCCGCAAGGCGACGCTCGCTCGCTGGTGGTGCTCTTACCGGTCGCCAGCATCTTCGACGATCCGAAGAGCTTCCGCAGCGTGGCGATCGGGAGTGAGAGCTTCGCCAGCGTGGAGCTTACGGCAGGGGGGGCGACGGCGCTGCTCTACCAGAATGGCGCGCCAAGCTCGCACCTCACCTTGCTGGGTCTGGATGCGGAGCAGCCGGACCTGCACCGCACGCTGGACCTGAAGCTTCCCATCTTCTCCGCCGTGCCCACGCCGGACGGCGAGCACGCGCTGGTGCTGCTCAAGCCGCCCGCCGACGCCGCCAAGCCGGGTGCGTTCGCGGTGGCGCCGATCGGGCGCGATCTGCCGGCCGCGCTGCAAGGCACCGTTGCCGCCACCGTGCCGGCGGACTTGGCGGCCGCCCAGCCCGCGATGGTGGCGGTCGCGGACGAGCACGCGCTGGTGACGGTGAGCGACGGCAAGGACGTGCACGTGGCCTATCTCGTCCGCATGCCTGCGCTCACCATCGACGCCATCCCGCTCAGCAGCGCGCCGCTGCGAGGTGCCAGTGGCATCGTGCCGGAGGTTAAGCGCGCGTTCGTTGCGCAGCAGCACCCGGCGGGTCGCATCACGTTCATCGACTTGGAGTCCGGTGCAGAGCGCACGCTCACCGGCTTCGAGCTGTCATCGCAGGTGAAGCAATGAGCACGAGCTTGCGCTGGTCGTGCGCGGTCGCCGTGCTCGGGCTGGGCTCCATGCGCTGCGTGTCTAGCAGCAGCGAGGACGCAGGCGCCTTCGCGCCGGGCGACAGTGGCTTCGCTGGCTCCGCCAGCAACGCGGGCAGCGGCAATAGCGGGCTCGGCGGGATGCCCGGCTCGGGCGGCAGCGGCGGCGCGCCACCGGAGAAGGAGATCGAGGGCTCGTTTTTGGCGCCAGTCGTGACCGGCAAGTACGTGTTCAGCGCGAACCCGACCAGCGGCCGCGTCGCGGTGATCGACGCGGAGACGTACGGCGTGCGGCTGTTCAATGCCGGCTTCGGACCGAAATACTTGAGCGCGCTGCCGGGCCAGCGCGGCGCCATCGTGATCAACGAGCTGTCGCGCGACACCACGCTGTTCCACCTGCGCGGCGACGAGGTCACGGTGGACGAGCGCTCGCTGCCGGTGCACCAGGGCGCCAACGCCTGGGCCATCAGCAACGACGCGCGCTTCGCGGTGGCGTGGACGCAGTCGCCGCTGACCGAAAAGCCGGATGCGACCGACGGCTCCCAGACCATCACGGTCTTGGATCTGCAGCAGGGCGACGCCCAGCGCCTGACCGTCGGCTTCCACCCGACCAAAGTGGTGATCGACGACGAAAGCACGCGCGCCTTCGTGGTGAACGACGACGGCATCAGCGTGGTCGAGCTGGGTGACGAGCCCGCCGTCTCGCTGCTGGCGCGCGTCTCGCCCGATCCGCTGGAGGAGCCGGCCGCGCGCGACGTGAGCATCTCGCCCGACGGCCAGCTGGCCATCGTGCGTGTGGACGGCAGCCGGGAGCTTCGCTTCGTGGATTTGACGCGCAACGGCGCCCTCACCGCGTACGACCTGGGCTCCGAGGTGGCCGACGTGGACCTGAGCCTGGACGGCACGCTGGCCGTAGCGGCCCTGCCGAACGCTCGAGAGGTCGTGCTGATCCCGGTGCCGCCGAGCGGCGGCAGCGAGAGCTTCGAGCGCGTGGCGATCCCGGGCGAGGTCACCTCCAGCCTGGCCCTGTCGCGCGACGCGGAGCTGGCCTTGCTGTACCAGAACGGCGCGCCCAACAGCCACGTTACGATCTTGGACTTGCGCGAGGGCATGGGGCGCGCGCTGCGCACGCTGGACGTGAAAGGCCCGGTCAGCGCGGCCTTCGTGGCGCCGGACGCGGCTTCCGCCATCGTGGTGCAGCAGCCGATCCAGGGCAGCAACAAGCCGGGCCTGTTCAGCAGCTTGCCGACGCTGCAGCCTCGCTCCGCCAAGCTCGTCGGCACGGACGCGGCGCCGAGCGCGATCGCCTTCGACGACACGGGTGAACACGCGTTGGTCACGATCGGCGATGAGAAGAGCAGCGTCCACGGCGTGTACCGCGTGAAGCTGGGCACGCTGCAAGAGGACTTCGTGCGGCTCGCTAGCCCACCGGCGCTGGGCGCGACCGGTATCGTGGAGGCGGCTGGGCGCGGCTTCGTGGCGCAGCAGCACCCGGAGGGGCGCATCACGTTCGTGGAGCTGGAGACGGCGCGCGCACGCACCATCACGGGCTTCGAGCTGGCAGCACGGATTCTTCAATAGACGAGGATGAGGATGAAAACGTTCAGGCATTGGGTCTCGCGCTGGGGCGGCCTCGGCTCGCTGTTGTGGTTGAGCGCGGGGTGCGGGGATCGGCCGGCGTCGTGGGATGCGACGTTTCAGGTCGGGGAGCAGCGCACCAGCACCTCGCAGCGCGAGCTCCAGATCAAGGGCCTGACCGGCGCGCTGTCGGTGCTGGATCCGCAGCTGAACGAGGTGAT
>JAEYOT010000732.1 GCA_023411445.1 Pseudomonadota bacterium | reverse complement strand
CGGGAGCGGCGCGAGCGAGAGATCCGCATCGACGTGGAGCGTGTGAAGCCGGCGCAGCGCAGGCGGCAGCGCTACCGCGAGTGGGGCATCAACATGCACGCGACGATCGGCTTGATGGCGGACGACGACGCGGCGCGCGACGCGGGCATGAACGGTGTGGGCGCTGCGCTGCGCTTTCGGCCCATCCCCCACATCGCGATCGAAGGCTCGCTCGAGCTGGTCTGGGGCGTCGACTACAACGGCTTCGATCGCTTCGAGCACGCCTTCTTGGCCAACGCCTTGTTCTTCGCCAACCCTCGCAGCGCCGTGCAGCTCTATGGCCTGGCCGGACTCGGGGTCAGCGGCGCGTACCTCGACAGCTCGGACGAGAATGGTCTGCGCACGCTGCGTGACGAGCGCTACTCCTACGTTGGGGCGCAGCTCGGGTTCGGCGTCGAGGCAAGGTTAACGCGGAATTTCGCCTTCGGCGGCGATCTGATCGGGCTGGTGCGCGAGCGCAGCGATCGCCACGCCGACGACAATCCGGAGTTCATCGATCCGGACACTCACCGCACCACCAACGCCTCCGGCGGTGGCTTGGTGCGCCTGGGCGCGACTTACTACTGGTAAGCGCGCTGCGCTGACCCACAAAACGCGCGCGTCCCCGACCTCTGAAGAGACCGGGGACGCAGTGGCGCGGGCGCAGAGTCTTACTGAACCAGGTCCTTGAGCGCCTTGAGGGCGGTCGCGCGGACCTTCTTGCTCGCGGGCTTCGCCGGGATGGTGATCGGCTCCTTGGTGAAGGGATTGATGCCCTGGCGCTCCTTGGTCGCCGGCTTCTTCACCACGCGCAGCTTGACGAGACCCGGGACGACGAACTCGCCCGGACCACGCGCCGAGAGCTGCTTGCGGATGAGCTCCTGCAGCGCCTCGAAAACACGACCCACGCTCTTCTTGTCGAGATCCGAAGCGTTCGCGATCTCAGCAACCACCTGCGCCTTCGTCAGTCTCTTCCCAGCCATGCGTCCTCCTACTTTCAGATTTCCAGAAATCTTTTGCCGTCTTTGCCGGCCTCGGGCTCATTCCCGCGGGCTAAGTCCCGTAGGCCGCCAACAAGGCACGCGCGAACCGATAACAGGGATGGAACAGCGCCATCAAGGGGAAAAGAACACGCAAGGCGCTGAATCGAGCTTTTTTTCTGCGGCTCAGTACAAGGGGGGTGACCGTGTGGCGGCCAGGAGGCCCGTTTCGTCGCCGGTCGCCGCAGGTTGCCTTGTTCTCTGCTGCCTCGCAGCCTGTGGATAGTCGTTGCCCGGTTTTCCTAGCAAACGCGCGCGTTTAGACTCACTTGTTCAGGCCCTTTTTCAGTTTGTTGGAGCGCTTGGGCCGGCGCTTCGGCGCTTCGGGCAACGGGGCACGCCGCACCAACAGGCGAGTCATCGCGACCATCTCCCGTTTCTCCGTTGGCTCAGCGTGATCGTAGCCCACGAGGTGTAGGACACCGTGCGCGAGTAGAAAGCGCACCTCCTCAATCAACGGCCGCCCGCGTGAGCGTGCCTGACGCTCGGCGGTGTCGAGCGAGATCACCACGTCGCCGAGCACGCCCTCGGGATCCGATACGGTTTCATCCATCGGAAACGCCAGCACGTCGGTCGGCTTGTCCTTGTGGCGGTGCTCGCGATTCAGCTCCTGAATGCCCCGGTCGTCCGTGAGCAGCACGCTCAGCTCGGCGTTCGGCAGCTCGAGCGTGGCGAGCATGGCGTTCCCCAGACGCTTGAGCAGCTGCGCCGGCACGTCGTGCTTCAAATTTCTCTTGCGGGTGACCAGGGTCGGCATGTGGCGGGCTCGTCGAGGGCGCTTTCTTACACGACTTTCCAAGGAGAAGGGTGGGAGCTACGTTTCACGCACGATGGCTCGAGCGTCTCGTCCTCCGGGGTTCGACATGACGTACCGCCCGACGGAGACGAGCTTCGGGCCGCCGTTCTTGCTCCGCATACCGTCGTTGCTCTATGTGGCGCTGGCGCTCACCTCGGTCGTCATCGTGATCGTCGCAGAGAGCAGCGCCTCGACTAGCTGGCTCTACGTGAACGTGGTTGAGCGCGGCGTGCGCGGCTTCATGAGCGCGCGCGCGTTCGCGGGTTGCTTGGTGGGCGGCGCGATCGCGTCGGTACTGCGCACCAGCATGCGCGGCGTTCGGATTCGCGGTGACGGGGTCGAGTACCGGGACGTCGTCTCACTCGGCATCCACCGCTTGCGCCGCTTCAAATGGGCGCAGATCGATCGGGTGATTTTGGACTCACCGCGCGCCATCGCCCTGGACCTGTGGGACGGCACGCGCGCCTTCTTGCCGGAGGTCTCGGATCGGACGACCCTGTCCGCCACGCTGGAGAAGGTGGCCCACGCTCGCGCCATCCCGGTGCGCGGCGGGCGTGGCCTGGACGAGCTGCCAGAGAGCGGCGAGTTCGGCGACGACGAAGAAGAGGCTGGCTGAGGTCGAGCGCCGCTCACGGCTCGCGCGGCGCGAAGAGCTCGTCGTCGGGCTCGACCAGCACGATCACGGCCTTTCGTGCGCCGAGGCCGGGCTCCCCGCTGCCTGCAGCGCGCACGATGTAGAGCCCGTCGTCGCGAGCGGAGCGCTTCACGTGCACGTGCACGGCGCGGCCGGCTGCGAGCAGCTGCTCGAGCGCTGCGTCGGCGTTGCCGCGCACCATGGAGGTTGGAGGCGCCGTGGACGGCTGGAGCGGCGCTCCCGGCTCCAGGCCATGAAC
>JAEYOT010000647.1 GCA_023411445.1 Pseudomonadota bacterium | reverse complement strand
GTCTGGGTGTGGCGCCCGGCGAGCTCTTGGGTGGCATCGGCGAGACCGGTCCGCTCGCGCTCGAGGCTGCGCGCCTGATCGAGGCGCAGGCGCCGGAAGTGCAGGAAGCCATGCTGGAGCTGCTGCGTTCGATGAGCCGGCGCCGCCGGGGTTGACCGCGACCGGCAACTGCACGAAGTGTGGGGCCATGAAGCTTCGCGCTGTCTTGCCTGCGATCATCGCTGTTCTGCTCGGCACGGGAGCAGCTCACGCCCAGGTCGAGAACAAGGAGTGGGATGGAGCGTACGACGCCAAGGCCAAGCGCCGCTCGGACTTCACGGTCGGCACCAGCGGCGGCTTCGCCTTCGGCCGCGCGAGCGGCTACCCCAACGAAATCGACAAGATCGACGATCGCCGCTACCGCTCGAACACGAAGCTCGGCGCGGGCAGCGGCGGTCTCATCTGGCTCGGCGTGGCCTTCAATGATTACCTGAGCTTCGGCTTGGGCATGGGTGGCCTCAGCTTGAAAGGGAACGATCGCGAAGCCAGCGCCGGCATCTTCGCCTTCCACGTGGACGCTTACCCGCTGTTCGACGTGCACCCGGCCTTGCAGGGCCTGGGCATCACCGCGAACCTCGGCACGGGTCCCCTCCAAATCAAGGGCGGTCCGGACGAGGCGGACGGCGGGCTGATGGCTTACGTGGAGGGCGGGGTCGTGTACGAGCCCTTGCGGCTGTGGCGCTTCGCGTTCGGCCCTTCGGCGTCCATCGTCCACATGTGGAGTGAGTCCGCCCGCATGACTGGCGCGCTCGTCGGCGGTCGCCTGGCCTTCTACGGCGGGCCGTAGCCGCTCACGACGCGATCGCGCCCGCCCAGGTCCTGCGCCAGCTCGAGCTCGCGGTAGCCCAGCTGGCTCAGGATCTCGAGCGCCCGCGGCCCCTGGTCGGCGCAGATCTCGAGCGCGAGTAGGCCGCCGCTGGTCAAGCGCTGCCGCGCTTCGCTCGCGATGCGCCGCACTAGGTCCAAGCCGTCGGCGCCTCCGTCGAGCGCCAGCCGGGGCTCGAAATCGCGCACGTCCACCGGCAGCTCGGCCAGCTCCGCGCTGGGAATGTACGGCGGGTTGGCGGTGACGAGATCGAAGCGCTCGCTTCCGACCGGCTCGAACAGCGAGCCCTCCAGCAGCCGCAGGTTGCGGATGGCTCCGGTGCGGTGCGCGTTGTCGCGCGCTACCTCCAGCGCGTCTGGCGAAACATCCACCGCCGTCACGCGCCAGGTGGGACGAGCGCGCGCGAACGCGATCGCCACGCAGCCAGAGCCGGTGCACAGGTCGAGCGCTGTGCCGAGCATGCTGCGCGCGCGTGTCCGCTCCAGCGCGACCTCCACCAAGCGCTCGGTGTCCGGTCGCGGGATCAGCACGCGCGAGTCCACGCGCAGCGAAATGCCGTAGAACTCGCGCTCGCCCAGCAGGTACGCCACCGGCTCGCCTTGGCGGCGCCGCTTGAACAGCTCGCGGAAACCGGCGAGCTCGGCCGGAGCCAGCGGGCGCTCCGACTGCAGGATGAGCCCGATGCGATCGAGCTTCAGCACGCGGCCGAGCAGCAACTCAGCGTCCAGGCGGCCGCTGTCGCTACCGCGCTTCTTCAGATCCTCGGCGGCCCAGGAAAGCACCCGCCGGACGGACCAGACCTCGTCGCTCGCTACCACCTGGCTCACGCGCCCACGCGGCTCTTGACCGTCGCCACCACGCTCTCCACGTCCGCGCGGATCGCCGCCAGCCGCTCCGGGCTCGGCGCCTCGAAGCGCAGCACCAGGATGGGCCCGGTGTTGGACGCGCGCACCAGCGCCCAGGCGCCGTCGTCGTAGGTCACGCGCACGCCGTCCAGCTCGTTCACGCTGCCGCGGTCACGGAGCGCCTGGCGCAGCCCCTCGATCACGGCGAACTTCTTGTCGTCGGGACAGTCGCTGCGCAGCTCCGGCGTGTAGTGACGCGTCGGCAGAGCCTTCAGCAGCTCGCTGAGCGGCCGGTCCTGGGCGGTCAAGAGCTCCAACAGGCGCAGCGCCGCGTAGATGGCGTCGTCGTAGCCGAAGTAGCGGTCCGCGAAGAAGAAGTGGCCGCTCATCTCGCCGGCGACGGCCGCCTTTTCTTCCTTCATCTTCGTCTTGATCAGCGAGTGGCCCGTCTTCCACATGATCGGGCGGCCACCCAGCTTCTCCACGTGGTCGAACAGCGTCTGCGAGCATTTCACGTCGCCGATGATGGTGGCGCCCGGCGTGCTCTGGATGATCGGGCCGGCGAACAGCGCCAGCAAACGATCGCCCCAAATGATCTCGCCCTTCTCGTCGACCACGCCCAGGCGATCGCCGTCGCCGTCCCACGCCACGCCCACGTCCGCCTTCTCGGTCAGCACCCGCTCGATCAGCGCCTGCAGGTTCTCGGGCACCGTGGGATCGGGGTGGTGGTTGGGAAAACGCCCGTCCATGTCGCAGAACATGGCCGTGGGCTCGAGGCCCAGCGCGGCGAACGTCTTGAGGCCCAGCGGGCCGGCCCCGCCGTTGCCAGCGTCGACCACCACCTTGGGCTTTCGGCTCAGCTTGATGCCGCTCGCGAGCGTCTTCACGTAGGCGTCGTCGATCGGCGCTTCTGTCAGGCTGCCGCCGGGCTTGTCCGGCAGGCTCGGTCCCTCCACCAACGCACGCAGCTCTTGGATGGCCCCGCCGAAGAACGAGCCGCGGCCGAGCATGATCTTGAAGCCGTTGTCCGGCGCGGGGTTGTGGCTGCCCGTGATCATCACGCCGCCGTCGGTCTCCAGTTGGTGCACGCCGAAGTACAGCGCTGGAGTTGGGCCAACGCCCACGTCGAGCACCTGCGCACCGCCGCGCTGCAGGCCCGTGGTCAACGCGGCGTGAATGCGCGGACCCGACAGCCGGCAGTCACGACCGACGGCGATGCGCGGCGCGCGGCCGACGCTGCGCCCAATCAGCTCGGCGATGCCGCGGCCGATACGCTCGACTCGCTCGCTGGTGAGGTCTCGCTCGGCGACGCCGCGGATGTCGTATTCTCGAAAGATATGCTGAGCCATCGTTTAGCGGGGCGAACCTTAACACGGCTCGGCGCTACCGCCCGGACTCGGAGCCGGTGCCAGCTTCAGCCTGAATTTGCCCACAAGCCGGCGGACGCGCGCAGGCCGACTGCGGCCCCAGCAGCGCGACGTTGTCCGGGTACCAGCGCGGCCTGGCGTGGAGCAGCACGCCAGCCTCACGGCGGAGCTCCATCGGCGCGAGCCGGCAGTGCGGCTGGGGTCTCACCCACTCGCCGGCTTGCCACTCCCAGCGGTCGGTGAATTCCCAGTAGCCGTCGACCCAGACGCAAGCCGACGCCGGTCGCGCCGGTATCTCTTCCACCTTGGCCGGGGGAGGGGGGAACGGCACCGCGACGGCGTCGTTCGGCGGATGCGCCCCCCGCGGCGGCTCCGGCGGACGCGAGCTGCACGCGGCCGAGAGCAGCAGCAGCGCGAGCGCCATCGTCTTCATACGCCCAGCATCCCGCCGAGCTCGGCCATGATCCAGTCGCCGAAGACCAAGAGCTCCAACGTGGCCAGCACGAGGAACGGCCCAAAAGCGATGCGGGCCTTGCCCAATCCTGGCTCGGGCTCCAAAGCCAGCGGATCTGCGGCTAGCTCGGCCTCGAGCTGAGCGCGCTCTTCAGGGCTTACGCGGCTGAGCTCGGCCTCCAGCTCGGCGCGTTCTTGCTTCACCGCTTCCGGCTCTTCCAACTTGGCGCCGGCCAGGTACAGCGGCACCACCGTGAGCGTCGCCTGAATCGCGCCGCCCAGCAGCGTGAACAGCGCGCCCTGCCAGCCGAACCAGGCGCCCGCCAGCATCACTAGCTTCGCATCGCCTAGGCCCATCCCGGGGCGACCGCGCAGCACGCGATGCAGCAGATCGAACGGCAGCCAGACGATGGCGAAGCCCACCACGGCGCCGAGCAGGCTCTCTTGCCAGCTGGCCTCGGGGCGCAACGGAACGCTGAGCAAGCCGAGCGCAGCGCCGCCCAGCGTGACGCCGTCCGGCAAGTACATGTGCGAGAGGTCGATGAAGGCCGCTGCGATCAGCCCGAGACCCAGCGCCAGCTGGAGCGCGAACAGCGCGAAGCCGTGCCACAGCGGCGTGTCGGCGGGCAGCGTGAGCACCTTCACCTGGATCAGCGCGGCCGCCAGCAAGCCGCCCATCAGCTCGACCAGCGGGTAGCGTGGCGAAATCGGGGCCTGGCAGCAGCGCGCCTTGCCTCGCAGCACGAGCCAGCCCAAAACGGGGAGGTTGTCGAGCGCACGGATAGGCGCACCACAAGCGGGGCAGCGCGACGCGGGGAACACCACGCTCTCGCCGCGCGGCACGCGGTAGATGACGACGTTGAGGAAGCTCCCGAACACCAACCCGAGCGCTACCCCGACCCCCATCCAAAACCAGGCCGGTAGCTCGAAGACGGTCACTTCCGCAGGAGACTACACCGTCTCGGCCAGCAGTCGATCCAGCTCTCCGCTGCGGTCCAGCCGTGCCAAATCGTCAAAGCCGCCCACCGGCCTACCGTTGATGAAGACCTGCGGCACCGTGCGCCGGCGCGTCACGTCGAACAGCCAGCGGCGCTTGCCCTCATCGCCGGACACATCCACCTCTTTGAACGGTACGCCCTTGCTCTCCAGCAGGTGCTTGACCCGGAAGCAGTAAGAGCACATCGGGGTGCGGTAGACGACGACGTCGGCCATAGCTTTTGACATAACCATTCGTGCGGGGATTGCAAACCGCGAGCCTGCTATGCTCGGCCGCGCCATGTCGGATGAGGCTCAGCTCACCACACTTTCCCTCGAACGCTATTTGCCCGCGGCAAAATCCCTCGTGGCGCGCGCGCAGGCGCTGGCGGATGACCGCCGCCACGCCGAGGTGCAGCCGCTGCACCTGCTGTCGCGCGCTCTCGAACGTGGCCGCAGCACCCGAGCGGTGTTCGAG
>JAEYOT010000610.1 GCA_023411445.1 Pseudomonadota bacterium | reverse complement strand
CCTCTCCAGCGCCATCGGCCTGGAGACCCACGGCTCGCGCGACAACATTTTCCACCTGCTCTTCGGCGTGGGCAGCGAAACGATCGAGAGCGGCGTGGAGCTGGACGCGATTCGCGTGGTGGCGGGAGTGCGCAGCGGGATCTGATCTCGTATGCTCGGCCGCTCATGTCGGGCAACAGCTTCGGTCAAGCCTTTCGCGTCACCACCGCCGGCGAGTCACACGGCCCCGGCAACGTCGTCATCATCGACGGCTGCCCGCCCGGCATCGCCCTATCCGAGGAAGATCTGCGCGTCGACTTGGCGCGACGGCGGCCCGGTCAGAGCCACATCGTCACGCAGCGCAAGGAGGCGGACGAGCCGGAGATCTTGGCCGGCGTGTTCGAGGGTCGCACCACCGGGACCAGCATCGCGATTTTGGTGCGCAACACGGACCAGAAGAGCAAGGATTACTCGGACATCAAGGACAAGTACCGCCCGGGCCACGCGGACTACACCTACGACCAGAAGTACGGCTTCCGCGACTACCGGGGCGGTGGTCGCAGCAGCGCGCGCGAGACGGTGGCGCGCGTCGCCGCTGGCGTGGTCGCCAAGCGGCTGATCAGCGACGCCTTCGGCGGCCAGGTGGTCGGCTACGTCACGCAGGTCGGCCACGTCGTCGCGGACATCGCGGATCCGGCCGCCGTCACGCTGCAGCAAGTGGAGCAGCTGCCGGACGGCTCGCCCAACATCGTGCGCTGCCCGGACGCCGCGCGCGCCGCGGAGATGGTCGCGCTGGTGGAGGAGGTGCGCAAAGCGCAGGACTCGATCGGTGGCGTGAGCGAGATCGTCGCCAGCGGCGTCCCGGCCGGCCTGGGCGAGCCGGTGTTCGACAAGCTGAAGGCCGACTTGGCCAAGGCCCTGTTCAGCGTGCCGGCCGTCGTTGGCGTGGAGTACGGCGCCGGCTTCAAGGTCGCCGCCATGCGCGGCAGCGAGCACAACGATCTGTTCCGAGCCAAGGATGGCGCCGTCACCACGAGCAGCAACCGTCACGGCGGCATGCTGGGCGGCATCTCGAGCGGCATGCCGATCGTGGTGCGAGCGGCCATCAAGCCGACCAGCAGCCTGCCGCTCGAGCAGGAGACGGTGACGCAAGCGGGCGAGGCCACCACGATCCGCACCAAAGGCCGCCACGATCCGTGCCTTTTGCCGCGCTTCGTGCCGATCGGCGAGGCCATGGTGGCGATCGTGCTCGCCGATCACTACTTGCGCCAGCGCGGCCAGCGCGGAGACTGGGGCCGCTGATCATGGCGAAGAAGGACGTCTTCAACGGTACTACGGCGCTGATCACCGGCGCTTCCTCCGGCCTCGGCGAGCAGTTCGCGCGCGAGCTGGCCCGCCGGCACTGCCACTTGGTGCTGAGCGCGCGCTCGGCGGACAAGCTCGAGCGGCTGGCCGCCGATCTCGGCCGAGTCAACGGCATCACGACGCACGTCATCGTACAAGATCTGGCCGTGCCCGGCGGCGCGCTGGCGCTGGCGCAAGAGATCAAGACGCGCGGCGTCGTCGTGGATCACGTGATCAACAACGCCGGCTTCGGCACGGCCGGTCGCTTCGAGAGCATGGATCTCGAGCGCGAGGCGGCGATGGTGTGCGTCAACTGCGAATCCGTGGTGGTGCTGAGCCGAGCGTTCTTGCGCGGCATGCTCGAGCGCAAGCGCGGCGGCATCCTCAACGTCGCCTCCACCGCGGGTCACCAGCCAGTGCCGTTCATGACCACCTACGGGGCCAGCAAGGCGTTCGTGCTGAGCTTCACGCTCGCGCTGGCGGAAGAGCTGCGCGGAAGCGGCGTGCACGCCTTGGCGCTCTGTCCTGGACCCGTGCCCACTGGTTTCCAAGCCGCCGCCAGCATCCCCAGCGGTGCCGTGCTCTCCATCGCCAAGCTGGACGCGCACACCGTCGTCGAGCGCGCGCTAGACGCCTACGCGCGGCGCCACACCTTGAAGACGCCCGGCTTGGTAAACGGCGTGCAAACCTTCGCGTCCAAGCTCTTGCCACGCTCGCTGGTGGTGCGAGCCGCTCGGCTCACCATGAGCAAGCTGGGCCGCGTCGCGGGCTAGAGCCCGCGCGCCGCCTCACAATGAGACGGCTCAATGTGACCAGACGATTTCGCGCTGTTGAGCGCTGCTGAAAAACGTTCGGCGGCCCGGATTGTGCGGAGAAATTCGTACGCGGAGCCCGCTCGCGGCTCTGGGCGCGGCAGCCGTCTAGCTTTACGTTTCCTGATCTTATGGATGAGGACGAAGCCCCGGCGCTCATCGCGCTGGACCCCGACGAGCACCACGCGCGCTACGTGGGCCGCGCGCCCGACGGCCGCCAGTTCTTTCTGAGCACGCCGTTCGTCCCGGGTCAAAACGACTACCTGGCGCTTTACGTCTTCGATGAAGACGGCGCCTTGCTGCAAGCCACCGTGGAGGACTTAGGGCCTCGCCACTCGCTCGAAGAATGCGAGCTCGCCAAGCGCCAAGCGAAGTTGCTCGCCACGCTGGGTGAGGTCGCCACCGAGGGCATCGAGGTCGCGCCGTTCAGCATCGAGCGCTCGGGCGTACGGTTCGGCTTCATCCTGCACGAGCCCGAAGAAGAGGGTGACGACTACTCGGTCACGGTCGAGCCCGGCAGCTACATGTGCTTCTGGCCGCCCTGGGATAGCGGCGAATACGACACCTAGCAGCTACACGCCGCTCAATCCACGCTGCCGTCGGGCTCACGGCTGTTTACGAACAGCGGGCCCACGGCGAGCGTGTCGGCGCGCAACTCGGCGAGGGGGCGCTCGGCGTGCTGCTCCGGCAGCGTGAACGGGCGCTTGTTCGCGACGACCAAATCCCAAAAACGGAAGGCCATGGCCAGCGCGATGTCCAGCTCACGCGTCTCGCGGGTGGGCTGCAGCTCTTTCGCAGGCAGGCACTGCGCCGCGATGGGACATGCCGCGAGCATGTGCAAGATGCCGGCGGAGAAGCCGCTGCCGGCGTAGACCAAGCA
This sequence comes from Pseudomonadota bacterium, assembly GCA_023411445.1. Classification (GTDB taxonomy): domain Bacteria; phylum Myxococcota_A; class Polyangia; order Polyangiales; family Polyangiaceae; genus PMG-095. Next base: position 459 of record JAEYOT010000610.1, on the reverse strand, counting down.
CACCGGCACGCCCATCGCCTGCATGTCCTGGATGGCGTAAGGGATCTTCTCGTCCACCGTGCCGAAGGTGTCTTGGTACTTGCACTCGATGGCCAGCACCGCGCTCGTGGCGTGGTGAATCACCAAGATATCCAGGTGGCGATTCTTGCCGATGATGGTCTTGCCCATCGACACCTCGCGGTACACCGTGAGCCCGCGCGCGCCGAAGTTCTTCAAAATGTACGAGGCGATCAGGTCCGCGTACTCTTTGCCCGTCATGCCCATGGCTGCTACCCAAGCGCCAGGCTCTGCTGCAGGGCCGCGCGGTGCGCGCCGCGTTGGAGCAGCGCGCCTTCCACGCCGCCGCCGCCGCTCAGGCGCTCACGCGCGAGCTTGAGCGAGTCCGCCGAAATATCGTTACCGAGGAAGCGCCGGGCGAGCTTCAGCGCAGCCACCCCCACGGACGCGGAGCCCATGAAC
>JAEYOT010000606.1 GCA_023411445.1 Pseudomonadota bacterium | reverse complement strand
GGATCGATCTCGGCCAGCGTCTGCCCTTCTTTGACCTGGTCGTTGAAGTCCACCAGCACGCGTGAGATGCGCCCGGAGATCTGCGCGCCGACGTCGACCGCGCCGAGGCCCTTGAACTTGCCGGTGGCCGTGACGGTCTCGCGCAGCGGACCGCGCTTGGCCTCCGTCGTCACGTAGCGCGGCCCGGCGTCCTGGTTGCTGGTGGAGCGGTGCCAGAAATAAGCCCCCACACCCGCCGCCACCACCACCGCGATGGCGACGCGTTGCAAGATGGCTCGTCGACGGCGCTTGGCCGTCATGTTCAAGATTTGGGCGCCGCTTGGCTTTGCTTCGGGCACGGTCGAGATCCTAGTCCTCATGCAACCGACGAACAGCTACGAGCAATCCCTACGCGAATTTGAGCGCATGAAGCCGGCCCGTCTGCCAAAATATGTCCGAGTGTGACCGCGCTCCGCGCGAAATAGCTGGCAAAATCGGAGCTGGGCCAAACGGGTATATAATGGTGGGCTAACGCGCGCCGCGGGACTGGCAGGCCGCCACGACGTCTGCCACGGCTCCGAACGGCGCGGTCCACAGGCTGTCTTGCCGCTGCGCCAGGTATGCCACCACCCGATCGTGCGCTGGCTGCGACAGCTGTAGGTATTCGCCCTCCGCGCTCACACCGTGCACGCCGACCACGGCCCAGCCTCCGCGCTGGCGCGCGCGCTCGATGAACGCGATCACGTCCTCACCGTCCGAGCTCGTCGCGGGAAAGAAGGCCGGCACCAGCGCCAAGTCCAGCGAGCCGGGCTCCGCGATCTCCGGCGAAACGCCGCGCGCCGCGCGGAAGCGCCGCCGCACCTCCGGCACGTAGCTGGCGCCGCCCACGACTCGAGTCTGCCCACACGGGTACGCGAACGTCAGCGTGCCCGCCTGTCCGAGGGCGTGCACCTGAGCGATGCTGGCTTCGAGCTCCGCCGCCATCTGGTCTAGCGAGAGACGCGCGAGCTCGGCGTCACAGGGGTGCGTGACCGTGTGCGCGCCGAGCTCGTGCCCAGCGCGCGTCAGCTCGGCAAAGGCGGATAGGCGCTTCCCGCTCAAGAAGAAGGTGGCGCGCAGCCCCTGCCGCTCGAGCACCGGCACGGCGTGCTTCAGCTGCGAGGGCAAGGCGTCGTCATAGGTGAGCGAGACGGCTGCTCGAGCGCCGCCCGGCCACGCGCAGCGCGACTGCGCGGCTTGCGCGGCGCTGAGCGGCTCGCTACCCGTTTGCGGCCATGGCGCCGCAGGCCCCCCGCAGCTCGCGAGCACGAGCCAGCCGAGGAGCCCGCGCCTCATTTACTTGAAAGCCACGACGGCGCTGAGCGCCGTGGCCAAGCTCAAGCCGAGCAGGATCAGGCTCAGCGTGCGCACCTTGGCGAGCAGCGGGCCACCGCCGGCTTGGCGCACCTTCTTGAACACCACCTGCAGGTAGCCAAAGACGCCGATCAAGATCAGAACCAGCGTGAGCTTGACGTGGAAGGCCGGGCCGCCCCACGCCATGACCTGACTGGGCCCGCGCAAGATGAACATGCCGAGGCCCGTCAGGATCAGCAGCATCAAGCCGTAGCTGCCGTTCTTGCGCAGCGCGCTGGCACGCATCAAAAACTTGGCGCGCTCGTCGGGCGGCAGATCTTTTGCGGCGGCGCCCAGCGTGAGCGAGGCAAAGCCGGTGCCGATGCCCAGCGCGAGACCGACAAAGTGCAAGAACAGCAGGGAGAGGTAGATCGCCATGCGACGCTCCCTCTGTATCCCACACCGCCCAGAGCTGCAGCCTACTTTCGTCCGGGTGGGCCACTGTGCCGCGCCCCTACACGCAATTTCACGAAGATGCTGGCAGCTTCGTCAGCGCGCCAGGCTCTGGAAAGCCACGCCCCAAGCCTGCCCTCTCGGGGTAAGGTTCTGGGTCATGGACTCGACAAGTGCCGTCAGCGAGTGGCTCGAAGCCGATGGGCTCGGGGGGTTCGCGAGCGGCACCGCCTCCGGAGCACGCACGCGCCGCTACCATGGCTTGCTCTGCTGCGCGCTGCGACCGCCGCAGGATCGCGTCTTGTTGGTGCACGGCTTCGTCGCCTGGATCGAGACCACGGCAGGACGCGCCGAGCTGTGGCCGCAAGTGTACCAGAATGGGTACCAGCAACGGGCCGACGCGGAGCTCGTCAGCTTCGAGCACCAGCCGTGGCCTCGCTGGCACCTCCGCACGCACCTCGGCCCGGAGCTCGAGCTGGAGCTGTTCGTCCCGCACGGTCGGCCCGCCGTGGTGCTGCACGCCCGGCTTTCGCAGCCGTTTCCGGAACCCGTCACGTTGCGGCTGCGCCCGCTGCTATCGGGGCGCGATTTTCACGCGCTGCACCATGAAAATCGGGCGTTTCATTTCGAAGCGCAGCGTCAAGCAGAGCTCACGCGCTTCACGCCTTATCCCGGCGCCCCCGCCGTGCAGAGCCTGTCGAACGCACGCTACGAGCACGCGCCCGACTGGTACCGCGGCTTCTTCTACTCCGAGGAGGCCGAGCGCGGGCTAGAAGCCGTGGAAGATTTGGCGACCCCCGGGGTGCTCTCGCTGACGCTGGTGCACGAGCAGCGCGAGCTGTGGTGGCTGCTGCAGGGTGAGGTACCGGGCGCGCTGGCGGTGCCGATCGAGGGAGCCGCCACGTTCGTGCCGCTGCTCCGGCGTGGAGAGCTGACGCGGCGGAGCGGCCGCACGGCGCTCGACCACGCTGCCGACAGCTACCTGGTCCGACGCGGCGAAGGCAAGTCGGTCATCGCCGGCTATCCCTGGTTCGGTGACTGGGGGCGCGACACGTTCATCGCGCTGCGCGGGCTGTGCCTGGCCCGCGGTGAGCACGAGACCGCGCGGCAGATCCTCGTGGAGTGGGCGGGCGCCGTGTCGCTAGGCATGCTGCCCAATCGCTTCTCGGATAGCGCCCGTGAGCCCCCGGAGTACAACTCGGTGGACGCCGCGCTGTGGTTCATCATCACGACGCACGAGCTGCTGGAGAGCGGCGCCGTACCGGCGGCGGAGCGGCAGAAGCTGGAGCAGGCCATCTTGGCCATCGTGAAGGGCTACGCAGTCGGGACACGCTTCGGCATCGCGGCCGACAGCGACGGGCTGCTCTTCGCGGGCGCGCCCGGCGTGCAGCTCACGGGGATGGCCGCCAAGGTGGACGATTGGGTGGTCACGCCACGCCGCGGCAAGCCGGTCGAGGTGCAAGCCTTGTGGATCGCCGCGCTGGAGCGCGCCACGCACCTGGATCCTGCGTACCGGGAGCTGTGGCAGCGCGCGCGCCACTCGTTCGGGGAACGCTTCTGGAACGCGCACCGCGGTATGCTCTACGACGTGATAGACGTCGATCGCGTCCCTGGTGCCGTGGACGGCACCTGCCGTCCGAATCAGATCTTCGCCGCCGGCGGCTTGCCCGTCTCACTGCTCGGTCCGGATCGGGCCAGCGCCGTGGTGGACGCGGTGGAGCGCGAGCTGTACACGCCGCTCGGCTTGCGCACCCTGGAGCGCGCTCACCCGAGCTACCAGGCGCGCTACGGCGGGAGCCCGCGCCAGCGAGACGGCGCGTACCATCAAGGCGTCGCCTGGCCCTGGCTGCTCGGCCCCTTCGTGGAGGCGTGGGTCAAGTCGCGCGGCAGCACCGCGGCCGCCAAGGCGGAGGCGCGCGAACGCTTCGTGCTTCCGCTCATGCGCCACCTGGCCAGCGCCGGCCTCGGCCACGTGAGCGAAATCGTCGACCCGGAGGAGCCGCAAACGCCGCGCGGTTGCCCGTTTCAGGCCTGGTCCGTGGGTGAGCTGATCCGCCTGGAGCAGGTGGTGCTGGCGCCATGAGCCGAACGATCGCGCTCGGAGATCGCAGCCTGTATCCGCAGCTGAAGGCCAAGGCCTACCTGGCCTACGCCGCGACCGCGCCCGTCTCGATAGCCGTGAAGGAGGTGGTCAACGCGGTCCTGGATAGCTACGCGGAGCGCGGCAACATCGCGTTCTTGGACTACATCGCGCAGCGCGAGCGCTTGCGAGCCAAGCTCGGGCAGTTGATCGGCGCGCCAGCGAGTGACATCGCGCTCACCAGCGGCACCACGCGCGGCATCTCCGACCTCGCGCTGTCGATCGCGTGGCAGCCGGGCGAGCGCGTGATCCTGTTCGACGGCGAGTTTCCGGCCAACGTGAGCCCCTGGCAACGCGCGGCCGAGCACTTCGGCCTGCGGGTGGATTTCGTGCCGATGCAGAGCGCGATCACGGACGCCGCGTCGTTCTTGGAGCCGCTGACGCGCTTGCTGGAGGGCGGCGCCCGTTTGGTGGCCGTGAGCGCCGTGCAGTTCCAAACCGGCTTGCGCATGCCGCTCGCCAGCATCGCGCAGCTGTGCCAGCGCTTCGGCGCCGAGCTGTGCGTCGACGCGATCCAAGCCTGCGGCGCCGTGCCCCTGAACGTGACGGCGGATGGCGTGGACTACTTGGTGTGCGGCGCGCACAAATGGCTGCTCGGCCCCGAAGGCGCCGGCTTCATCTACGCGAAGCCGGAGCGCGCCCGCAAGCTCGTCCCCCGTACGGCGGGCTGGCTCAGCCACGAGGACGGCACGAGCTTCCTCTTCGCCGGCGCCGGCCACCTCCGCTACGATCGCCCGCTCAAGCAGGAGCTGCAGCTGCTGGAGGGCGGCTCCTCCAGCACCCTGGGCTTCGCCGCACTGGAGGCGGCCATCGATCCAATCCTGACGTTGACACCCGAGGCGATCTTCCCTCACCTGCAGCGCTACCACGACGCCGTCGAGCCCGGCATCGTCGCGCGCGGCTTCCGCAGTCGGCGCTCCCCTGACCCCAGCGCACGCTCCGGCATCCTCTCGTTCGAGCCGCCTCCGGGCATCTCAGCGGCAGATCTGGTGACGCAGCTTCGTCCCCGGGGCGTCGCCGCCAGCATGCCGGATGGCCTGCTCCGCCTCGCGCCCCATTTCCCGAGCTCCCTGTCCGAAAGCGAGACAGTCCTGTCCGCCCTCGACGAAGCCCTGACTGCGCTGCGCTGACGAGCGATTCGCGCTCCGCGGAGCGCTCCAATGTTTCGCGCGTATGGCGTGACGAACCCGCCAAGGCGCGCTAAGCCACGCGCCGGTCAGCATGGACGAAGGCATCGCTCAAGGCACCGAGCGCGTCATCGGCGGGCAACGCCGGGTGTTCTATGACGGCTACTGGATCCGTGCGTACGACGTGCCGAGCGATCGCTGGCGAGCGAAGAAGCAGCTGATCGAAGCGATGACGCGGCGCCTGTTCCAGCACATGGAGCACGGCATCAACATCCCGGGTGTGCGGCTGGACGAGGCGCGGCAAGCCTTCGACGCCGAGCAGAACCCCGCCAAGAAGCGCGTCAAAGGCGCCATGCTGGCCGGAGCGCTCTTCAACCGCGCGGCGGACATCTTCACGAAGCTCGTAGAGCTCGAGGCCGCCGGCATCCGCATCCAGTCCGACAACGCGCTGATGCGTCAGTGTGGCCAGCACCTGCAGGAGGCGCTCGCGCTGGGCAAGAACGTGCTGCACCGCACGGGTGAAGAAGGCATCGACGAGCTGTGGGGCGAGCCGTTCAAAGCCTTCGCCTACCCGATCGAGAAATTTTACGAGAACCGCTACATCAAGATCGCGCAAACCATGCGCGGCATCGACGAGATCGCCGAGGCGCTCTACGACACCTTCAGCGCCCAGCCGCTGTTCGCGGACATCGAGCCGGTGATTTGGAGCTTCGCCAAAGCCGCCAAGATCAACTGCGAGACGCTGCGCGACGATCCGGACATCTTCGAGGTGTGGTCGGATTTCGTCGTGTGCGGCGAGAAGCTATGTAGCTACGGACCCGAGCGCGGCGTCACCGAGGCGGAGCGGCACCTGCTCGAGCGCGGCCAGCGCCTGCTGCTCAACGCGCGGGAGCTCGTGCTGGCGATCACGCGCGCCCGCGTCCCGATGCCGAAGAGCGCCCGCAGCTTCATTCAGCGCTGTCGCTCCTTCAAGGCGTCGCTCAACTCGGGTGAGCTCGAAGCG
>JAEYOT010000604.1 GCA_023411445.1 Pseudomonadota bacterium | reverse complement strand
GCTGGGATCCTTCACGCGGCCGTCGGCTCTCCACCATGATCCCCCGCGGCGCCTCCGTTTCCGGGTTTTTGGGCGTCGTGGGGGATCGCCATGTCAGGCGACGGCCAGCATGCCTTCGCGGATGATGAAGGAGACCACGGCGTCGAGCCCCTCGCCGTGGCGGAGGCTGGTGAAGACGAACGGGCGCTCGCCGCGCTGCTTGCGCGCGTCGCGATCCATGACCTCGAGCGACGCTCCGACGTGCGGCGCCAGATCGGTCTTGTTGATCACCAAGAGATCGCTCTTGGTGATGCCCGGTCCGCCCTTACGCGGGATCTTGTCGCCGCCAGCAACGTCGATCACGTAGAGCGTGAGATCCACGAGCTCCGGGCTGAACGTCGCCGCCAGGTTGTCACCCCCGCTCTCCACGATGATCAGGTCCAGCTTGGGGTAGCGCTGGTTCAGGCGATCGATCGCGTCCAGATTGATCGACGCGTCCTCGCGGATGGCGGTGTGGGGGCAGCCGCCCGTCTCCACGCCCACGATGCGCTCGATCGGCAGAGCGCCGCTGCGCATCAGAAATTGCGCGTCTTCCTTGGTGTAGATGTCGTTGGTGACCACGGCCATATCGCAGCGCGAGCGCAGCTCCTTGCACAGCGCGTCGACCAGAGCGGTTTTGCCAGAGCCCACGGGGCCTGCGACACCGACGCGGAGCGGACCTTTACGATTCATGACGTGAGTCTCCTAGGAACGAAAGAGGCGAGAGTATTGGGTTTCATGTAAAGCAGAGAGCAAGAGCTGTCCGGGGGTGCTGGAGCTGAGCGACTCGTCCGAGCGGGCGAGCGCCGCGTCGATGCCGTCCGCGGCGCGAGCGATGACCTCGCTCAGCACCGCCTGTGCGTCGGTTTGACCCAGCGGGACGAGGCGCGTCGCAGCGCCGACCTGAGCCTCGATCCAGGCGTACGCGTAGGACAAGGCGCACTGCTCCAGCGGAGCTTGCCAGCTGACGCCCGCAAGCGCGAAGGAGGTCGCCAGCGTGACGCGCGGATCCGAGAACCACGGGGTGGCTGCCGTGATGCCCTCGCGCGACAGCAAGCGGGCCAGCGCCGAGCCCACCTGTCGCTCTTCGGCGCGCAGCTCGGCGCTACCGCGCGAGGCGAACAAATAGTCGTTCCAGCGACGCACCGCGCGCGCCTCGTCGCGAGCCAACGCCGCGTAGATGCGCGCGAACACCGGCACGTCCAGCCGCAGCACGGAGCTTTCGAGCACGCCCCCGATCCAGGCAGCGGCCGTGCGGCGACACTTCACGTCACCCAGCGCAACCGCTTGCTCCAGGCCCTGAGAGTAGGCAAAGGCGCCGATCGGCAGCGCCGCGCTGGAGAGCTGGAACAGCCTGAGCAGCGCCCGGCCCGAGAGGCCAGCGCCAAGCTCAGTCGTGGTGGTGGTGGTGGCCGTGGTGGTGGTGGTGCTCATCGTGGCCGTGGTGATGCGGCTCCTCACCCTCGTGGCGGTGCCCGCCCGCGGCGTAGCCGCCCGGCTCAGGCTCGAACGGCGCCTCAACCGCCCGCGCGTGCAGGCCCAGCTCGTGCATCAAGCCGTCCAGCACGTGGTCGTGCTGGTAGGAGAGCCTACCCGGCTCGATCTGCAGCGGCACGTGGCGATTGCCCAGGTGGTAGGCCGCGCGAGCCAGCAGGTGCTGGTCCGACGTCTCCACCGTGGAGAGCAGCTCCGGGCGAGCCCGCACCTCGACCACCAGCTGGCCGTCGCTCGTGCTCAGGCGATCTCCGTGCTTGAGCGAGAGCCCTCGCTCGAGCAAGAGGCCCGCCTCGGCGCCGCTGTCCAGCGTGACGCGCAGCCGCGCGCGCCGGCGCAGCTCGAACGCGAGCGTCAACGTGTCGGTGGCGGGCCGCGTGTCGGCGGCGGGCAGCAGCTGTTCCAGCATCAGCACGGCGATCCTCCTTCAGAACAAGCAGTAGCGCTGCGCCAGCGGCAGCTCCCGCGCGGGCTCGCACACGAGCAGCTCGCCATCGGCGCGCACCTCGTACGTCTGCGAGTCCACTTCCATGTGCGGCGTGTAGTCGTTGTGAATGAGATCGCGCTTGCGCACCCGGCGCGTACCGCGCACCGGCACCAACCGGCGCGTGAGCCCGAGCGACTTGCCGAGCTCCGCGTCGATGGCAGCCTGTGACACGAAGTGCACCGACGTGGCCGAGCGTGCCGAGCCGAACGCGCCGAACATGGGCCGAAAGTGCACGGGCTGAGGCGTGGGGATGGAGGCGTTGGCGTCGCCCATCGGGGCAGCGACGATCATGCCGCCCTTGATGATCATCGACGGTTTGACGCCGAAGAAGGCCGGCTTCCAAATCACCAGATCCGCCAGCTTGCCCACCTCCACCGAGCCAATCTCCCGGGCCATGCCGTGGCTGATCGCGGGGTTGATGGTGTACTTGGCGATGTAGCGTTTGGCGCGGAAGTTATCGCTGCGCGCGGAGTCCTCCGGTAAGGCGCCGCGCTGCACCTTCATCTTGTGCGCGGTCTGCCAGGTGCGCGCGATCACCTCGCCGATGCGGCCCATGGCTTGCGAGTCGCTGGACATCATGCTGAAGGCGCCCTTGTCGTGCAGGATGTCCTCCGCGGCGATGGTCTCACGCCGGATGCGCGACTCCGCGAAGGCGACGTCCTCCGCGATGCTCGGATCCAGGTGGTGGCACACCATCAGCATGTCCAGGTGCTCGTCCACCGTGTTGACGGTGTACGGGCGCGTGGGATTGGTGGAAGAGGGCAACACGTTGGGTGCGCCGCAAGCCTTGATGATGTCCGGTGCGTGACCGCCGCCCGCGCCCTCGGTGTGGAAGGTGTGGATGGTGCGGCCCTTGAAGGCGGCCAGCGTGTCTTCCACGAAGCCCGACTCGTTCAGCGTGTCCGTGTGGATCGCGACCTGAACATCGTAGTCTTCCGCCACGTTCAGGCAGTTGTCGATGGCGGCGGGCGTAGTGCCCCAATCCTCGTGCAGCTTCAAGCCGACGCAGCCGGCCCGCACCTGCTCCACCAGCGCCTCCGGCAAGCTGGCGTTACCTTTGCCGAGCAAGCCAAAATTCAGCGGGAAAGACTCGAGCGACTGCAGCATGCGCGCGATGTGCCACGGCCCTGGCGTGCAGGTCGTCGCGCTAGTGCCAGCGGCAGGACCAGTGCCGCCGCCCACCATGGTGGTGACGCCCGACATGAGCGCCTCCTCACACTGCTGCGGGCAGATGAAATGGATGTGCGTGTCGATGCCGCCCGCGGTGATGATCGAGCCTTCGCCGGCGATCACTTCAGTGCCGGGACCGATCACGATTTGCACGCCGGGTTGCACGTCCGGGTTGCCGGCCTTGCCGATGGCCGAGATGCGCCCCTCCTTGATGCCGATATCCGCCTTGACGATGCCCCAGTAGTCCAGGATGAGCGCGTTGGTGATGACGGTGTCGGCTGCCTCGTG
>JAEYOT010000588.1 GCA_023411445.1 Pseudomonadota bacterium | reverse complement strand
ATCTAGCGCCACCTCGCTCGGCAGGCTTGGCCGCCACGTCGCCGGATCTGGCGGCAAGGTAGCGCGTTGGCTCTCGGGCGGCAGCGAATCGCGCGTCAGGTTGCGCGCGCCAAGCTCCGGGTTTTGAAACAGCTGTGCCATGCCGGGAGGGCTGGCCAGGTAGCGCTGGCAGGAGCCCTCGATCGCGGCCTTCATCTCGGCCACGCTGGCGAAGCGGCGCGCCGGATCGACTGCCAGCGCGCGCTCGGCTACGGCGACCAGCGGCGCTGTCCACGGCTCGCCCTCGGGCGGCTCCGCGCGTGGAATGCCGCCGCCCATGAGGCGCGCGATGATGTCCTCCACCGTGACCGCCTCCAGCAGGCGCTGGCCTGCGAGCGCTTCCCACAGCAGTACGCCGAGGCTGTAGACGTCGGAGCGTACGTCGAGGCTATCGCCGAGCAACTTTTCCGGAGCGAGGTAGTAGAGCCGCTCCGGTGCGCGCTCCTCACCGCGCACCCAGTGCGCGCGTACCACCGGGATCAGCCTGCCCACGCCGTCCTCGCCCAAGACGAGGTGCTCCGGCTGCACCTCGCCGTGCACGAAGCCGAGCGTGCGGTGCAGCACGCTGAGGCCCGTCGCGACGTCGACCAGCCAGCGCAGCGAGTAGGACAAGGAGAGGCGCCCGGGACCACCGAGCGTGTGCTCCACCTCAGCTAGGCTGCGCTGGCTTGCAGGGGCGAGCTCGAAGCCCAGCCCGATACGGGCGGGGCGGACCGTCGCTAGGTGCGGGCTCTTGAGCGCTGCGATGGCGCGCAGGCTCGCAATGGACGGCAGCGGGAGCTCTTTCAACGACACGGCGCCAGACCTCGGCCACAATCCGGCCGAATCGGCCTAGCTTGCCACGGCTTTTGGCGGCGCCATCACTTCTTTTCGTGGTGGCCGCCGAACTCGAACCGCATCGCGGAAAGCACGCGGTTCTGGAAATCCGCCGCGCCGCGCGAGCTGAAGCGCTGAAATAGCGCGGCGCTCAGCACGTGCGCGGGCACGCCTTCCTCCACCGCGGCGTCCAGCGTCCAGCGGCCTTCACCCGAATCCGACACCTTGCCGCTGAAATGGCTCAGCGCTCCGTCCCGCGCGAACGCTTGCGCGGTGAGATCCAGCAGCCAGGACGAGATGACGCTGCCGCGGCGCCAGACCTCGGCGATCTCCGAGAGCTCGAATTCGTACTGGAAGTACTTGCCGCTGCGGAGTGGCGTGGTCTCGGCATCGGCGGTGCCCTGCTGCGCCTTGCCGACGTTGGCGTGGCGGAGGATGTTGAAGCCCTCGGCGTACGCCGCCATCAAGCCGTACTCGATGCCGTTGTGGACCATCTTGACGAAATGACCGGCGCCGGCCGGGCCGCAGTGCAGGTAGCCCTGGGCTGCGGTGCTCTCCGGCTTGCTGCCGGGGGTGGGTGGCACGTCGCCGGAGCCAGGAGCGAGGGCTCGGAAAATGGGATCCAAGTGACGCACGACCTCCGGCTCACCGCCGATCATCAGGCAGTAGCCGCGCTCCAGCCCGAGCACGCCACCGCTGGTCCCGCAATCCACGTACTTGAGGCCGCGCGCAGCCAGCTGCTCGGCGCGGTCGATGTCGTCGCGGTAAAAGGAGTTGCCCCCGTCCACCACGATATCGCCCGGGCTCAGCAACGGCAGCAGCTGGGCGATGGTTTCCGCGACGTTCGCCGCCGGCACCATCATCCACACCACGCGGGGACCCTGCAGGCTCGCCACGAAATCAGCCAAGGTGTGGGTGCCGGTCGCGCCTTCGGCGACCATCTTTTCGACTGACTCGGGAAACAGGTCGAACGCGACGCACGTATGACCTGCGCGCATGAGCCGGCGCGCCATGTTGGCTCCCATCCTGCCGAGGCCGATCATTCCAAACTGCATCTTCGTCTTGCTCCTGGGTGGCCGTTACGGCAATGGGCCGGCTCCTGCCGAGTGGCAAGCCGGTGTGCGAAATATTGTTGAGGAATAGGGATACCGGCTGGCGCATTGCTGGCGGGTGCCCGAGGTCAGTCCCCTATGTCCGTAGCCGGCTTCGTCTTGTTCTTGGTTCTGCTGCTGGTGATCCTGGGCGGCATCAACGCCCAGGTGTTCCGCTGGGCGCGGAATGCCTGGGGGCTCGAGCGGCGCGGCCAGCGTTGGCTGAAGGCGCTGCTCGTTGCATCCCTCGCCGCCATGATCCTCGGGCGCATGGCCGGTCGCTACTGGCCTGGGCCGCTGGCGACCGGAGTCATCGCGGTTAGCTCCACGGTGCAGCTCGCGGTGATCATCAGCGCGGCCCTGCTCCTGGTGGCGGACGCCGTTCGGTTTCTGTCGCGTGTGCCGGCGCGCATCCGTCGGGTGGTGCGGCCTGCGCCTGAAAAGGTCGAAACAGCGGCGGAGCCAGCTGCTGCCTTGGAGTCGACGCCGATAGCGCCGGTCGAGGTTCCGCGTCGCGCGTTCTTGACGCAGGCGGTGGCGGGCTCGGCGTTCTTGATCGGCAGCAGCAGCTCGCTCTATGGCGCGCTCAAGGGTCGGCTCGACTACGCGATCGAGGAAGTGCCGATGCAGCTGCCCGGCTTGGGCCGAGGCCTCTCCGGCTTCAGCATCGTGCAGCTCTCGGACGTGCACATTGGCGCGTTCACCGGGGCACCTGAGCTCGCTGCGGCCGAAGAGCTGGTGCGGCGCGCCAAGCCGGACTTAATCGTGCTCACGGGTGACCTGCTCGACAACGACTCGAGCCTGGCGGAGCAGCTCGCACGCTTCGTGCGTCGCTTGAGTCCGCTCGCTGCTAGCGGTGTGGTCGCGGTCACCGGCAATCACGACTATTTTGCGGGTGCCGACGAGATGGCGCACGCCATTCGCGCGGGTGGCGGGCGCATCCTGCGCAACGAGGGCTTGGTGCTGGGCGACGCGCAGGCGGGCTTCGCGCTGCTCGGGGTGGACGACGTGTGGGCGCGCCGACGCCACCTGGGCGGGCCGGACTTGGCGCGAGCGGTGGCCAGCTTGCCTAGCGTGGGCGGCAAGCGCGCGGCAGCGCTGGACCTGCCGCGCGTGCTGTTGTGCCACAACCCCTCGTACTTTCGCGAAGCGGCTGGGAAGGTCGCGCTGCAGCTCTCTGGTCACACGCACGGCGGACAGATCAATTTCGGCGTACGCCCGGCGGACTATTTGCTCCCTGGCGGCTGGGTCGCGGGGCGCTACGACGAGCAAGGCTCCGCGCTCTACGTCAACCGAGGCTTTGGTACGGTGGGGCCGCCCGCGCGCCTTCAGGCGTCGCCCGAGGTGACGCGCATCGTGCTCACCGCTTAACATGTTGCGCCATGTGCGGGCGCTTCTCCAAAGAGGCCGAGCTCAGCGAGATCAAGCTCGAGCTCAAGGTTGAGCAGCTGGAGCTGTTTCGTGAGTTTCGACCGCTCTACAACGTGGCCCCCTCCTACAACGGGGGCCATGAGCAGCTGTTCGTGGTCAAGACACGCGAGGGGGCTCGCGCGCTGAGGCTCGGCCGCTGGTGGATGATCCCGCACTTCTGGAAGAAGCCGCTCAAGGCGCTGCCCGCGGCGTTCAACGCGCGCGCGGAGGACGTGCCGCACAAGCCGATGTGGCGCGGCGCCTTCGAGCGCTTCCGCTGCTTGGTGCCCGCGACGGGCTGGCGGGAGTTTCGCCCCGAGGGCAAGAAGAAGCAGCCGTACCAGTTTCGGTTGCCAGAGCAGCGCCTGTTCGCCTTCGCCGGCTTGTGGTCACGGTGGACCTCGCCTGATGGGGAGCTGGTGGAGTCCTTCGCGATCATCACGACCGCGCCGTCGGCGCAGGCAGCGGTGATCCACGACCGCATGCCGCTCGTGCTGCCGGCCGAGCTCCACGAGGGGTGGCTGGATCGGAACAGCGACGGCGCCGCTATCTTGCGGCAGGCAGAGGAGCGCTCCCTAGCGAGGCCCCTCCAGATTTATCCGGTAAATCCGCGCGGCAACGACGCGCGCTACGAAGGCCCGGAGGTGGTGGAGCCGTATCAACCGGAGCCGGCCGAGCCGGTGCCCACGGTGCGGGCGCCGCGGCGAGGGCGCGCGCGATGAGCCGCTGGGAATTTGTGGCCGCGTGGCTGCTGCTGGCGTGTGGCGGCCGCTCGAGCGATGAGGTTCCGCTCGCTGGGGCAAGCGGAGCCGGAGCC
>JAEYOT010000563.1 GCA_023411445.1 Pseudomonadota bacterium | reverse complement strand
GCCCTTGCCGGCGCTGCCACCGTTCGAGGAGCCGGCCTTCGTGCCGCCACCGCCGCCTTCACCCGCCTCATTGCCCGAGCCGCCCGTGTTGCCCTTGGGGCCGTCGTCGTCGTCGCCGCAGGCTACGGCCAAGCCGGCCGCCAATGCCACGAACATGAAGCCGCTCGTCAAACCCAGTTTTCTCGCCATCACGCGCTCTCTTTCAGTAAGTCCTTCGATGTCCACACGGGGCGCGGGGGCCCGCTCAAGCTTGGTGCGGGGAAGTAGCAGCGCTTGGGAGAAATTGAAAGTCATTTTCAAGTTCAGTTACTGAAGTGCAGCGGCCTGCAGGCCGGTCGGCCCGGTCGGCCCTGCCGAGGCTGTTGCTGACAGGCCCGCTCTCGGGGGACATTTGAAGGTCCCCTTGGGGGTCTCGAGGAGGTCAACGGATGAGCGAAGACAGAGCGGACGTCGGTGGTTTTGAGCACGCGCGAGACTTCGTGGCCGGCGAGGTCTCGGGCAGCCTCGGCTTGGGGCCCCTCGAGATGCAGTACGAGGAGCTGTTCGCAGAGGCGTTGGCCGACGGCGTGATCACCTCCGAAGAGCGCTCGCGCTTGGAGAAGGCGGCCGACAATCTCGGGCTGGATCGCTCGCGGCTGCTGCGGCTGGAGCAGGCGATGGTGGCCGCGTACCAGTCGCGGCATCGCGTGCAGATCGTGGAGCACTACGAAGAGGCAGCGCCGTCGCTGTCACCGCTCCGGGTGGAAGCCGAGGGCGACGCGGGGCGCGCGCTGCTTCTGAAGCGGGTGGAGCAGCTAGAAGCTCGGGTCAAGGAGCTGGAAGAAGAGCTGCGCCGGGCCCAAGCGGCGGTAAACGTGGAGGTCGATCTCAGCGACCTGGAGAGCTCGGCGGACCACGCCAGCGAGGATCCGGACGAGGTGTGGCGTCGCCTGCGTCGCAATCCCACCGCGAGCGACAACTACCGCCAGCTCTTTCGCATCCATAGCGCGCGAGGCGAGCACGACGCCGCGTTTCGTGCGGCCGAGGCGCTGGTCGCGTTGGGCGCCGCGGGCAGCGACGAAGCGGCGACCTTCGAGCGGGGCAGGGCGAAGACGTTGATCGCTCCGCGCAGCAGCCTCTCGCAAGCGGCCTGGCACGACCTGCTATTTCACCCCGAGCAGGAGCTACTCACCGGGCAGATCTTCAGTCTGATCGCGCCAGCGGTGCTGGTGGGTCGGGTCACGGCTCTGCGTCGCGACGGCAAGTTGCACCAGCCCGCGCTGGAGACGAAGCAGGATCCGAATAAGGCCACCATCACGGCTGTGCGCGCCGTGCCGTGGGCGGCGGCGATCTTGGGCTTGGCGCCGCCCCACTTGTACGTGGAGCGCAGCCGCGACACGGGCTTCGAGCACATCCCGGGCGTGCCGCCTTGCACCGTGATCGGCAAGCGCGTGCTGTCCGGGCGCACGCAGCTAGAGCAGGCGTTCGCCGTCGGTCGGCACCTTACCTGGTACCGCCAGGAGCTGTACGTGAAGACGCTGTTCAGCGCCGTGCCCGATCTCGAAGATCTGTTCCTAGCGGCGCTCACCATCGGCAACCCTGGCTTGCCGATCGCGGACGACATGAAGCGGCGCGTCTCGCCCATCGCCCAGGCCATTCAGCCGATGCTGGAGGTGGCGCAGGTGGACGCGTTGCGCGGGTGCTTTCTCCGCTTCGTGGAGGAGGGCGGTCGCACCAACTTGCAGCGCTGGAGCGCGGCGACGGAGAAGACCGCCGCCCGAGCAGGCTTGCTGTTGTGCGGCGATCTGGCCACGGCGCTCCGGGCCTTGGAGGCCGAGGAGGGCCCGCTGGGTGAGCTGGGCAAGGATCTGCTGTGGTTCTCAGTCAGCGACCGCTACGGAAAGCTGAGAAAGCAGCTGGGCGTGGCCCAGGCGGCGCCGTAGGCTAGACGGCGCAAAGATGGCAGCGGACGCGTTCGGCATCGTCGGCACCGTGATCGCTTCGGCGTACCACGTCGAGTCGGTCGTGGCCGAAGGCGGCTTTGGCACCGTGTACCGCGCGCACCACGGGGGCTTTCGCGCTCCCGTGGCGCTCAAGTGCTTGCGCTTGCCGCCCGGCTTGCCGTCGGAGGCACGAAGTCGTTTCTTGGGCGCGTTCCGCGCGGAGGCGGAGCTGCTCTTCCGGCTCTCGGCCAGCATCCCGAACGTGGTCCGGCCGCTGCACGTGGACGCTTTCACCTCCACCGACGGGCGCTTCGTCCCGTACATCGTGCTGGAGTGGCTGGAGGGGCAGACGCTGGACGCGCTGATCCGCAAGCGTCGCCGCGACGGCCAGGCGGCGCTGCCGTTGAAGAAGCTCGTGCGGCTGCTCACGCCTGTCGCGCGTGCGCTGGAGCGCGCTCACAACTTCCGGGGACCAGACGGCCCTGTCTCGATCGTGCATCGGGACATCAAGCCGGAGAACATCTTCGTGGCCACCGTAGCCGGCGAAGAAGTCGTAAAAATCCTGGATTTTGGCATTGGCAAGGCCAAGAGCATGTTGAGCCAGGTCGCGGGGCGCGCCAGCCAAGGCGCCACCAGCGTCGCTACCTTCACGCCGGCTTACGGCTCGCCGGAGCAATGGTCGCCGAAGCGTTTCGGGCAAACGGGCCCATGGACGGACGTGTGGGGTCTGGCGCTCACGCTTACGGAGGCGCTCGTCGGAGAACCCGTCACTCACGGCGACGCGGCGGCCATCATGAACGCCGTGCTGGATCCGGAGCACCGACCCACGCCTGGCAGCGATGGCGTCATCATTTCGGATGAGGTGGAC
>JAEYOT010000407.1 GCA_023411445.1 Pseudomonadota bacterium | reverse complement strand
AATCGGAACAGCTTCACGAGCCCGCCTCAGTCCTCGTAGCCGTCGGGGTGAGCCGAAAACCAGCGCCACGCGCTGAGGATGGTCTCGGCGATGTCGGTGCGCTGCGCCTTCCAACCGAGCTCGCGCTCGATCTTGCTGGCGTCCGCGTAGAGCGCGGGCGGATCGCCGGGCCGGCGCGGGCCGACGTCCACGCGGAACGGGCGATCGACGACCTTGCGCACGGCGTCCACGATCTCCTTGACGCTGTAGCCCTTGCCGATGCCCAAGTTGTAGATGCGCTTGTCGCCCGGCGCGAGCGCTTCCATCACGCGGATGTGCGCGTCCACCAGATCTTCCACGTGGATGTAGTCGCGGATGCAGGTGCCGTCCGGCGTGGCGTAGTCCTCACCGAACATGGTGATCTTCTCGCGCTTCCCCAGCGCAGCCTGCAAAATCACCGGGATCAGGTGAGTCTCCGGATCGTGATCTTCGCCGATGGCGCCGTCAGCGGCCGAGCCAGCCACGTTGAAGTAGCGGAGCGCGGCGTAGCCGAAGCCCGGGCTCTTCGCGGCGTAGTCACGCAGCATGTACTCGGACAGCAGCTTGGACCAGCCGTAGGGATTAATCGGTGCTTGGGGGGTCGTCTCCCGGATCGGCATCTCCGGAGGCTCGCCGTAGGTGGCGCAGGTGCTGGAGAACACCATGCGCGGCGTGCCGGCTCGCTCGATGGCCTTCAGCACGCTGAGGGTGCCGCCCGTGTTGTTGTCGTAGTAGCGGAGCGGCTCCGTCACCGACTCGCCCACGTAGGCCAGAGCGGCAAAGTGCATCACGCAGTCCACCTTGCGCTCGCGCAGGATGGCCTCGAGCTTGTCGGTCTCGCGCACGTCCAGCTCGTAGAAGGGGAGCTCCGGCGGCACGGCCGCGCGGTGGCCACGACTCAAATTGTCGAGCGCGATGGCGCTGTGGCCGGCCCGGCCAAGCGCCCGCAGCGCATGAGAACCGATATAACCGGCAGCGCCGGTAACGAGGACCTGCATGGCCCCGCTTCTATCACCGAGCCGAGCGCCCTGTCAGCGCTCGGGGCGTTCGGCCTCCGAGTTGGTGGCGCCAGAGAAGCGGACGAAGTCGGCCAGGGCTGGCCTGAAGCGTCCAGTCTCCGGGACCTTTTTCATTAATCATCACGACAAAATTCGCGTCCCCGAGCGCCTGGGAGGCTGGCACAAGGCTTGCGACCGCGCGCGAGCTTGTCCGAGCCCCATCCCGACTCGACTCCTGGCACCCACGGTAGCCAACGCCGGCTGAAGTCCGAGCGCGACGCCTTTCGCAGCGTGTTCGAGCACAGCCCGATCCCCATGCTCGTGTGCGACGTGGGCACGCTGCAGATCCTGGCCGCCAACCAGGCTGCGGCGAAGCTCCACCGCACCGACACGCAGCAGCTGGTCGGCCAGTCCCTGTTCGAGCTCCGCCGCGTTTCGGACTTGACCTCGGTCATGCTCAAGCGCGCGGTCGGCCGCGAAATCTCGCTCGGCTTCGGCTACCACACCAGGAAGGACGGCTCCGTTTTCCCGGTGCAGCTGTCGGTTCACCCGAGCGAGCTGGGTGGTCAACCGGCGTGGCTCTGCCTACTCAAGAGCCTGGAAGACGCGCTCGGTCCCGCTGAAGATGAAGAGCAGCGGCGGCTGGACGAGGCGCTGGGCCGCCTGTCAGCCGGCGTCGCGCACGACCTGAACAACTTCCTCTCCGTCATCCTCTCGTTTGCCGGCCTGGCGGCGTCGCAGCTGCCCGAGCACGCGCCGGAACGGGTAGATTTGCAGGAGATCCGCGCCGCAGCGGAGCGAGCCGGCGCGCTCACGAAGCAGCTGCTCGGCTTGTCGCGGCGCACCCCCGCCGCTCCCAAGGTCGTGCGGCTGGACGAGCTGGTCACGCGCCTGGAAAAGCTCCTCCGTCGCCTGCTGGACGACCACGCCACGCTCGAGCTGGCGCTCGATCCCGGGCTGGATCCAGTCACGGTCGACCCCAGCATGGTCGAGCGGCTGCTGGTCCAGCTGGTGAATGAAGCGCGCCACGGCTCGCCGCGTGGCAGTCGGGTCTTGATCGAGGTGCGCCACGCCACGCTGGACGGACCGAGCAGCGACGGCGACCACGTCATGCTGCGTGTCAGCGAGGTGGGGGGCACGCTCTCCCCGGAGCTTGCCACGCGCTTGTTCCAACCCATCGCCGGCAGCGCCTGGCTCGAGACTGAGCCGGACGCGGGCACGCGCTTCGTCGCCTGCTTCCCGAGCGCCCGCGTGGGCGCCGAGCCGCGCGTTCCGAGCGAGGTGCGGAAAACCAGGCCGGAGACCGTGCTGGTGGTGCAAGACAATCCGCACCTGCGCAAGACGCTGAAGACCTACTTCGCGCGCGAAGGCTACCGCGTGCTGGACGCCGACTGCAGCCTCGAGGCCGTGCGCCTAGCCGAAGCGCTACCGCGCCTGGACCTGCTGCTCACGGATTTCATGCTCACCGACGGCAGCGGGCTGGACTTGGGCGCGACTCTCCGGCAGCAGCGCCCGGAGCTCAAGCTACTGGTCACGACCGG
>JAEYOT010000329.1 GCA_023411445.1 Pseudomonadota bacterium | reverse complement strand
AAGCCGCGCCGCGCGGCGCGGCGTTGTCTAGAACGTTCCAGAAACACGAGAAGGCTGAACGTACAGCAAGGTGCGTGCCCGCGTCCGCGCTTTCTATCTCAGCGAAATTAAACAAGATATTGGGGTGGCCCGGCCCTCGGCGGCGGTAAGAAGTGCGTCGCTATGTAAAGGTTGCGGGGTGGCGTCAGGGTGGGCTGGTAGGCGACAGGCGGCGGCCGGAGGCGGCTGGCCGCTGCCGCCAGCCTCGCGCTAGAACGCCGCCATGGTCTGCCGAAGCGTCGCGCTGCTGTGCGTATCCCTCGTCGCCGTCGGGTGCTCCAAGAAGGTCGAGAGCCGCGAGGAGGGGAGCGCTCCACCGCCGGTGGTGAGCGCCCGGCCGAACGCCTGCGCCAGCGGTGGCGGCACCGTCTCCGACGCGCTCAGCGCCAACTGGTTTCCCAAGCTCGCCGGCGGCTACTGCATCGATCCGAACGGTGAGGCACATGCCTACGGCGAGCAAGCCAAAGGCACGCTGGACACGGTGTGCACTGAGCTCTTGGACGGTGAGTGCGAAGTGTACAAGCAGCACGGCTTGAAGCGTGTGGTCACGCTGCGCTACGTGGACGGGGGCGGCACGCCCGGCACCGTGAACGTGATTGCGTCACGCTTTTCGAGCGCAGAGGGCGCGTTTGCCTTCTTCACCAAGCGCGTGATCGCTGGCGGCGATCCGCTGGAGAGCACCTCGAAGGAGATGGCGGCTGGTGGTAAGGGCGCGCTCGGCTCCGGCATCGCCTACGTCTGGCGCGGCGACGTGGTGGCCGAGCTCAGCTACACGAACGAAGAAGAGACGCCCGATCAGATTCGCCAGTCCAGCGCCAAGGCGCTGCCGGAGCTGGCGCGCAAGATTGGCGATCAAATCCCGGGTGACGTGAACGCGCTGCCCGCCGTGCGGCTCTTACCGACAGAGAACCTGGTGCCGATGGGCATTGGCTACCAGCACCGCGACGCGCTGGGCGTGACCGGCTTGGGCGCCGGCGCGGTGGGCTACTACCAGGAGGGCGAGCAGCGCTACCGCGTGATCACGCTGGCGCGCGGCGATGAAGACGCCGCCAAGGACGTGATCGGCACGCTCAAGAAGCTGCCCGGCAGCAAGGTGCAAAAGGATCTCGGCTTCGACGCGGTGTCGTTCAGCACGCGCGAGAGCGACGGCGCGCCGCAGGCGCAGTTCCTCGCCGGCCGTCGGGGCGGAAACGTCATCATCGTGGGCGATGAGCAGCTGGTGCTCTTGCCGGGCGAGGGTGACAAGGCGCGCCTACCCGAAAGCAAGCGCCTCGCGATCCTGAAAGCGGCGCTGAAGTAAGAGCGGCGCACCTTCTCGTACCCGCCCCCGTGGCGCCGAGGGGCGCGCGGTACTAGAACTGTATGTTGTGGAATTCGAGCTCAGCGAGCAGCACGCCATCCTGAGAGACAGCCTGCGTTCCTTCTTCCGTGAGCGCGTGGCCCCGCGCGCCAGAGAGTGGGACGAGGCCGAGCATTTCCCGAGCGAGATCGTGCCCGAGCTGGCAGAGCTCGGCTTGCTCGGCATCAAGATCCCGGAGCAGTACGGCGGCGCCGGTTTGGACATGTCCGCCTACGCGATCGCGGTGGAGGAGGCGGCGCGTGTGGATGGCTCGCTGGCGCTCACGATCGCCAGCCACAACGGCTTGGGCACTGGACACATCCTGGCCTTCGGCACGGAGGCGCAGAAGCAGAAGTACCTCACGCGCGCCTGCAGCGGCGAGTGGCTCGCGGCGTGGGCGCTCACGGAGCCAGGCTCCGGCTCGGACAGCGCGGGCCTGCGGACGACTGCGGTGCGTGACGGTGACGACTGGGTCATCAATGGCAGCAAGATGTTCATCACGCAGGGCTCCGTGGGTGGGTTCTGCGTGGTGTTGGCGCGCACGAGCTTCGACGTGCCACCGCAGCGCGGCATCACCGCCTTCATCGTGGACACCAAGGCCCCCGGCTACTCAGCCAGCAAGAAGCTGAAGAAGCTGGGCTGCCGCTCGAGCGACACCGTCGAGATCACGCTGGACCACGTGCGCGTGCCGGACAGCGAGCGCTTGGGCGAAGTGGACGCGGGCTTCCGCGACACCATGCGCATCCTCGACGGTGGTCGTATCTCGATCGCCGCGATGGCGCTAGGCTTGGGGCGCGGCGCGCTGGCGATGGCGACCGCGTACGCCAAGGAGCGGCAGGCCTTCGGCAAGGCGATCGCGGAGTTTCAAGCCATCCAATGGATGCTGGCAGACGCGCAGACGGAGCTGGACGCGGCCGAGCTCTTGGTGCGGCGCGCAGCCTGGCTGGCAGACAGCGGCAAGCGCTTCACGGCCGAGGCGTCGATGGCGAAGCTGTTCGCCAGTGAGGTGGCCACGCGCGTCTGCAACAACGCGCTGCAGATCCACGGCGGCTACGGCTACACGCGGGAGTTCGACGTCGAGCGGCACCTGCGCGACGCCAAGCTGTGCGAGATTGGCGAGGGCACTTCGCAGGTGCAGCGCATGGTGATCGCCAAGCA
This sequence comes from Pseudomonadota bacterium, assembly GCA_023411445.1. GTDB lineage: Bacteria > Myxococcota_A > Polyangia > Polyangiales > Polyangiaceae > PMG-095. The sequence goes on along the minus strand of JAEYOT010000329.1, from coordinate 971 downwards.
CGTCCTGCGCGGCTAGCGCAGCCGCGGCTGCCAGCGTCTATTCCGTGCGCTGGATGACGTGGAAGCCGAACTGAGTCTCGACCAACTCCGAGACCTGACCGGGCGTCAGCTTGAACGCGGCCTTCTCGAAAGCTGGCACCATCATGCCGCGCTGAAAGGTGCCGAGCGAGCCGCCGCGCTCGGCGGCGCCCGGCTCGTCCGAGTACTCTTTGACCAGCAGCTCGAAGTCTTCGCCCGCTTGGGCGCGCTTCAACGCCTCCGCGGCGCGCGCCTCCGCTTCGGCCTTGCTGCGCGTCACGCTGGGTGAGGCGCGGAGCGCGCCCTGGTAGGACACGAGCAGGTGCCGCGCGGCGATCTCCTCCGGCCCCGCGAGATCCTCGGCTTCATGGTCGTGGTCGTGATCGTGGCCTGGCGCGGCGGCGCCGGCCGAGCTGGCAGTCGGCGCGACCGCCACGCGCGGAGGATCACCCGGACCTTCGAACGTGGTCACCACGCAACCGGCGAGCGGCGCCGCGACGAGCAGCCAAAGCGCGCGTCGCATCACGGGTGCCCGATCGGCACGGCGGGCTTGAGCGCCGAGGGGGCGGCTGTGGCTGGCTCGGCTTGCTCGGCCGAGACGCCCTCGTCGCTGCTGCGCTGCCCCCCACCGAGCAGGCCGAGGCCGAACAGGATGCTGGCAGAGACGAGCACGCCGAGGACCGCGAAGGGAGCCCACTCCGGGATCCAGTCCTCGCTACGAGCAGCCGGCGCTGCGGCGCGATCGTCCTCATCCTCGTCCTCGTCGTCCGACTCGTTCTCGAGATCGTCCGCTTCCTCCTCGGTCGACTCGTCCTCGGTCTCGTCGTCTTGCTCAGCCGGCTCGCTCGGCGCGCTGCTCGCGGGCGGTGCGTCCGGAATGGGCGTGGTGGCGGCTGCGGCCGGTTTGGCGGCGGGTGGCGCGCTGGCCGCGGGCGGCTGGCTCAGGCTCGCGC
>JAEYOT010000135.1 GCA_023411445.1 Pseudomonadota bacterium | reverse complement strand
ACGCAGCACAGCGCGCACAACAGCAGTAGGTAGACGAGCGCCTTCACGGTAGCTCGAGCTCCCGCACGCTGTGGTTCAGCGCCTGATCGAAGCCGACCACCCGCAAGCTGCCGCCCGTGAGCTCGTGCTCCGGCACGTAGACGCGGAAGGTGCCCCAGCGGACCGCGACTAGCTGGTACACCCTGCCGCGCGGCGTCCGGAGCTCCACCCGCCTGAGATCGGAGGGGCTGCTGTTACCCGGCTGCGTGACGCGCACCTCGATGAAGCCAGGGCGGCGCGCCTGAGGCAAAAGCTCGATGCTCAGCTCGGGCGGCGTGTTGTCCACGGTGTAGCGCGCCTTCTTGGTCTCCAGCCGACCATCGGCGTACTGCACGTGAGCCAGCGCGTCGTATTCGCCCTCCGGCGTGTCCCTCGGCACCAAGAAGCGCACCATCCACGCGCCGCGGCCGCCGCGTGCCTCCAGGTCGAAGACCGCGCGCTTCGTCTCACCGAACGGGAGCTCCACCTCGACCTTGAGCGCATCGCGCGGAGCGTCGATGTAGATCTCCGGATCACCGGGCTGCACGCGATCCAGGCTGATTTCGGTCGTGTCTGAGCTCTCCAGGTTGGCGCCGGTCACTTGCGGGGCGTCACCGGCTCGGGCGCGCCGCGCGATCGCGTGCCTTTCGTAGGCCTCTTCGCTCTCCAGCACCAAGAACGAGGTCAGCTTGCTCATGACCCCATAGTCTAGCGACGCGGCGACGATCTCCGGCGCAGGCTTGGAGGCTCGCTCCAGCTTGCGCAGGTGGGCGGCGCCGAAGCGTTGGCGCACCCCCTTCGTGTCCTCGACCGCTGCGCGTGGCAAAAGATCGACTGTCTTGCCAGCGACGCGAGCGGAGACAGCTACGCCGTGGAGCGGGTCCTTGCCGGGCGGTGCCTTGACGAGCAGCAGCAAATCGCGGCCTTGCTCGACGGACAGCGGGCCTGTGCTCAGCACTTCCGTACCGGCGGGCGCCTGGATCTGGATGTCGTGGAGCACGGCCACACCTTTCGTCAGTGTGTCTGCGAACGCGGTGAGCTCTTCGCGGCGGCGCACGCGGGCGCGCCGACCTCCGCTCTGCGCGGCCAGCTCGCTCGCCAGCTCGTCGTCCACCGACGCGCCGAGCAGGAGCGGGTAGATGGGGACGTGGGGCAGCTGGTCTTCGCGCAGCGCGAGCAGCTGCTCGCTCTTGGTGACGCCCCAAGTGGGCTGGCAGTCACCCAGATACAGCAGCGCGCTGCCCGGCGTTTGACGGCTGAGCTGGCCAATCAGGGTGAAGGCGCGGCCTAAGTCTGAGGCGCCGTCCGGCTCGATGCGCCGGAGCTGCTCGACGGCTTGCGTGATGGCCTGGGGCGTGACCGCGGTCAGGCCTTGCGGCGAGGCTACGGCGTCCAAGTCGCTGGTCACCAGCTGGAAGCGCGCACCCGGCGGAAGCCTACCCAGCAGGAGCGGCAGCGCCTCCAGCACGCGCGGCATCTCTTCTAGCGCGCTGCGCGAGGTGTCCACCAGCACGAACCAGTTCTTGGCCGGCGCGGGCAACGGTTGCGCCAGTCTCTGCCAATTGGGCTGCACCCGCACGGCGGCGTAGGTGCCGTCCTCACGCCGCTCGCGCAAGATCCTGCTCGTGGGCTGTGCCGGAAACGCTAACAGCCGCCCGCTCTCGACGCTGCGCTCGTCGAACACGCGCTGGCCGCGCCAGTCGATCGTGAGCCGTGCGAGCAGCGCCTCGCCCGCGGCAGCGCGCGTGGCCTGTACCAGCTCGAGCTGATCGCCGCTGCGCCTGAGCGGCATGAGGTAGCGCATCACCACGACCTTCTCGCTGCGCGGCTCGATCGGGAACACGCGCATCTTGAACACCGAGCCCTGCTCCCACTCCAGCAGCGCGGGATCTTGCATGCTGTCGACGATGCTCTCGTACACCTTGCGCGCCTTTTCGCGCTCGATCAGCTCCCCCTCCATGAGCTTGCCGTCGATCATCATGGCCAGACCGGTGAGCAGCGCGCCGTCCGGCATGGGAAAGCGGAAGGTGCCCTCCAGGGTGTGGTCGGAGTCGTTGCGGAAGACGTGGGTGGCCGCCACCTCGGCCATGTCGCCTCGCTGCTCGCCGACGATCTGGACGCGGGTGAGCTCGATCACCGACGGATCACCGGTGGCCGTGCGGGCCTCCAGGCTGCCGATGCCGCCCGGATCGAAGGGCTCCGAGGCCGTCAGCGCGGCGACGGCCGGCGGCGCTGGCTCACGGGTCTTGGTCGAGGCGCAGCCGCAGAGTCCGCACAGCGCGCCGAGCAGGAGCGAAAGGGTCAGGCGCCAGGGCTTGGTCGGCAGCATCAGGCGCCTCCCTTCCGGACCTGGATCTTGGCGACCGTGACGCGATCTTTCTCCTCGAACAGCCGATATGGGAAGGCCTGGCGCGTCTCGTCGGCGCGGCCCTCGTTCAAGATCACGATCACCTCGCCGCGCGCCTCCTTGAAGGCGCCGGGGCGCGCGCCGAAGTAGTCCACCATCACGGTGTAGGTGCCGGCGGCGGCCACGCGCGCGGTAAAGCTCTCGGGGCCGTAGCCGGTGGTGACGTCGTCGAACAGCTGCTCGCCGTTCTTGCCTCGTCGCGAGCTGTACATGACCGTGTCGCCCGCCGGGGTCTTCACCCACAAGTCGATGTCGGTGCGATCGGTGTCCCACGATAGGAAGACCTTGATGTCGTTCTCGATGCCGCCGTTGATGCGTAGCTGAGCGATGGATTCCAGTAGCTCGCGCGCGCGCGCCTCGTCACCGCGAGCCAGCGCTTCGCGGCGCTCGCGGGCGATGATCTGCGCGAGCCGCTGGCGCGCCGGGTAGCGGATCGACTCTGGTGCGTCGGCGGCGTCAGCGATGGCCTCGAAGCGGGCGCGCGCCTCGGGGAGGCCCAAGCGGTGCTCCACGTCCCCCAGCTCGAAC
>JAEYOT010000284.1 GCA_023411445.1 Pseudomonadota bacterium | reverse complement strand
ATCAAGGGTTGGGACGAGGGCGTCGCTTCGATGAAGCAGGGTGGTCAGCGCACGCTGTTGATCCCGCCGAGCCTCGGCTACGGCGCTTCTGGCGCGGGCGGGGTCATCCCGCCCAACGCTACGTTGCTGTTCGAGGTCGAGCTGCTCGAAATCAAGTAGCGCTGCGCTTCGTCTCCAGCTCTTCCCAGCGCGCGGTCAGGCGCTCTGCCTCATCGCGCGCGGCCGCTAGCTCGCGGTTCAGCGCCGGCACGTCCACGCCTCCCGCGTACGTGGCCGGGTCTCCGAGCTTGGCGGTCAGCTCCGCGATCAGCTGCTCGGCGCGATCGATCGCGTCAGGGAGCCCTAGCAGCTCCTTCTCTTCGTTGTTCGAGAGCTTCTTGCGGTTGGCGCTCGGGCGCGCGCTCGCGGCTTTGGGCGCCACCGCTGGCGCCGCCTTCTCCTCGGCCTTGCGCGCCTCGCGCGCCTCCGCCCGCAAGCGACGGAAGGTGTCGTAGTTGCCCGGGTAGTGCACGACTCGCCCGTCGCCTTCGAACGCCAAGATCGAGCTTGCGACGCGATCGAGGAAGTAACGGTCGTGCGTGACGATCAGGGCGGTGACGCCGAAGTCCAGCAACATGCCTTCGACGGCGCCCAGGGTGGCCACGTCCAGATCGTTCGTAGGCTCGTCGAATAGGACGAGGTTGGCGCTCTGCCGCAACAGGCGCGCCAGCGCCACGCGAGCGCGCTCGCCACCGGAGAGCGAGCCGACCGGTTGCCGCTGCTTATGGCTGTCGAAGGCGAAGCGCTCCAAGTACGAGCGCGGATCGATCACCTCGCCGCCCAGCTCGATGCGCGATTGATCGCCGGTGACGTTGTCCCAGATGGACTTGGCGTCGTCGAGCCCGCTGCGCTTCTGGTCGAAGTAGGCAATCTTCGTGTTCTTGCCCACGGTGATCGAGCCGCTGCTCGGCGCTAGCTGGCCGAGCACGGCGCGGAGCAGCGTCGTCTTGCCGGCGCCGTTGGGGCCCACGATGCCGATGCGCTCACCCTGCACCACGAACAGGCTGAGCTTTTGCACCAGCTCGCGACCAGCCAGTGTGACGCTCACGTCGCGCAGCTCCAGCAAGGTCTTGCCGGCGCGCGAGACGTCAAGCTCCAGCGTCACCTTTTGTTCTTGCTTGGGCTTGGGCGCCTTGAGCGCTTCGTGCGCGCGATCGATGCGAGCTTGTTGCTTGGTGGTGCGAGCTTTGGGCATGCGCCGCAGCCACTCCAGCTCACGCCGGAGGAAGTTCTGTCGGTTCTGCTCCGTGCGCGCGGCGTGCGCCTGCCGTTCGGCCTTCTGCTCCAGGTAGCGCTCGTAGCCGCCGTCGTAGCTGAACGCTTCGCCGTCAGCGACCTCCACGGTGCGCTGCGCCACGTTATCCAGCAGGTAGCGGTCGTGCGTGATCAGCAGCACGGCGCCGGGAAACTCGTCGACCAAGTGCTGCTCCAGCCACTCGATGGTCTCTGCGTCCAGGTGGTTGGTCGGCTCATCCAAGATGGCCAAATCCGGCCGAGCGACGAGCAGGCGCGCCAGCGCGACGCGGCGCTGCTCCCCGCCGCTCATCTCCGACACCAGCGCTTCGGGCCGGCGGACGCCCAAGTGCTGTAAGACGGCACGGATGCGATGCGACTGATCCCAACCGCCGAGGCGCTCCACCTCCTCCGCAGCAGCAGCCTGCTCCTCGAGCAGCTTGGCGTCATCCGAGGTGGCCGCGCCCAAGGCGGCGCTGGCGGCGGCGTGACGCGCGACGGCTTCGTTCCACGCCGTGAGGCCGCGTGACACCACCTGCTCGGCCGTGAGCGCGGCGTCGAAGCGCGGCACCTGCTCGAGGTACTCGATGCGAGCCCCACGCCGCCGGGCGATGTTGCCCCCGTCCGGCTGCTCGACGCCAGCCAGCAGCTTGCCCAGCGTGCTCTTGCCCGCGCCGTTCAGCCCGACGACGCCGACGCGCTCACCAGGCTCGATGATCAGCTCCGCGGAGCGGAGGACGACGTGATTTCCGTAGCCTTTTTGCAGGCTATGAGCGGCGACGATGGACAAGCGGCGCGAGCGTAATCCGTCTCGCTGCTCCGCGCCCACGGTTTCGTGGTCACACCGCCCCGAGTCGAGCGGCGCTCAGCAGCCCAGCTGCGTCCACAGGTCGACGCGCCGGATCTCGCCCGGTGCGCTGGAAAATGGCGGCCGACGCCTGGGCCGACAGCGTGTCACCCGAGAGCTCTTCGTCGACGCTGGCTCTGGTGAGCCGGATGTGCTGCTCGTCGGCCAAGTGGACAGCTCGGCAGGCCCGCGCTTTCAGCTCACGGCGCGCCGTGTTCGCGCTACTCGCCCTGCTTCAGCGCGGGGCGGAGGCGAGGGCTCGCTCGCGCTGGCTGTCCAGCGTGAGCTCCGCCAGCCGATCTTCCAGCGCCACGCGGCGCGTGAGCCGCTCTCCCTCCGCGCTCGCGGCGGCCAGCGTCGCCTTCTGAAGCTTGTCGGAGATTTCCGCCATCTTTTGAGCCAGGTTGCGGCTCAGCTCGGCGGCTTGCGGCACGCGCCGCAGCGTGACCAACTGCTCGTTCAGCTCGTCCACACGCGCCCGGTACATCTGAACCTGCGTGGCGATGGTGCGCAGCCGCTCGTCCAGCTCCGCCAGCTCGCGGTGCATGGCCAGCACCTGAGCCAGCTTCTGCTTCAGCTCCTCGGGCAAGCCTCGGGCGACCTTGAGGTAGAGGCCGAGCTCGGCCACGCCGGCGTTGGTGCGAACGTCCACGGACTTACGGATGGGCGTCGCCTCTTCGATGTTCAAGGTGAACGAGCCGCCGGCCGGCACCGTGACCGGGAACAGGTACGCGCCGCGCAGCTTCTCGACGCCTTGGGTCGGCGCGATCAGCTGGTGCTGCGCGGCGGGCTGGTGTCGCACGTAGGTGAGGGCGGGGCTCCTGCCGCGGTTGATCAGCGTGAGCTTGGTCGACTTGATCGAGCGCGCCTCGGCCGTCACCATGCCGCGCTGGATCGTGACCAGGCGCTCGAGCTCTTCGCGGCCACCCAGCTCAGTCTCGACTAGCACGCTGCGGTCCAGCGCGAACGGGATGAAGGCGCGACTCTTGGCTGGGATCGGATCGCTGAGGCCCTCGCCCAAGAACTGGCCATCGGCGTAGACCGTGAAAGGACCGGCATCGAGCGTATGCTCGGAGGGATTTTCGAGCAGCACAGCGCGAAACGCGAGCGCGTCCGAGCCGCGCGCGGAGATCGGATCGAAGTAGTACACGGGCTTGGCCACCACGTCGTGGCTCAGCATGCTCACCAGCGCAGACTGGCCTTTTTCGACGGTGAGCGGAGCAGCGGACAAGAAGAAGGCGCTTCCCAGCGGCTCGCCGGCGCCCGCGTTGCCTGCCGCCGCCACGGCGGAGCCCGGCTGCTCCGGCTTGGCATCGGCTTGCACCGCCAGGATGCGCACGGCATCCCCGGAGGTGGTGCGGCCGGTGCCGACGACCTCGATCTGCTCGGCAGGGAGCCCGTTTTGCACCAAGCGGTCCCGGATCTGGTGGGCTCGCTTGAGCGACTCTGCCCCGCGATCCACGTCGCCGCTCACGGCATAGCCCTCCACGCGGATCTTCTCCTGGCGCTGGACGGCCCGCTGCGCGACGCCAGCGAGTGAATCGTCGAGCGTTCGGGACGCGCGCAGCGCTATCGGCGCGCGCCGCTTCATTTTCTCGTCCGAGCGCGGCGGCCCTTTCGGGCTCGCGCTCGCGACCTGCCGTCCAGCACCGCCGCCCCCGCGCGCCGGTGAGGCTCGTTCGTGCGCCTCATCGCTGGGCGAAACGGGTGGCTCGGGCGAGAGCAGCTGCTCGCTCGAGACATGGGCCAGCACCTGCAGCTCCTTGCCCGCCACCGTGTAGGGCGAGCCTCCTGTCGGGGGTGACAGCCCCAGTAGCTGCCCGTCGCTCAACGTTTCGCGCTCCACGAAGCGGACGCTGTGCAGGTCGAAGCGGAACGACAGCGCGGAGGTGGACCCAACGCCGACCGCGACGCGCTCCCAATCCTCGCCGGAGACGTTATCCACCACCGCCCAAGCCTCCAAGCGCGCTGGCCCGCGCTCGCTCAGCTTCAGCCGGTAGCTCGGCTTCCAGGCGGGGCTCTCCGTCACATAGGAGATCCTGAGCGCGCGCGGAGCGGGCTTGCCGAGCTGAATCGCAATGTCTACCTCGTCGCCCGCGTGTTCCACGGTCGGGAACGACACCGGTACGGGCTTGCCCGAGTGAGCATCCACCACCGTGAGCGACTTGAGCAGGTCGTCCAAGCGCTCGCTGGGGACGCGCAGCTTGAGCTTGTCGCCTTCGAGCTTGGCGTAGCGCTCGAAGTAGGCCACGCCGTTGCGGTAGACGACCACCTTGCCGAGCGTTGCGTTGCTCTCGAGCGGGCGGGGGAGCTGTGCGGAGGCGCAGCCCCCGAGGCCGAGGGTGAGGAGCAGCAGGCAAGGCGAGAGGGGTCGCATGGTTCGTCCTTGGCGGAGACAACGAGCGAGCTCCGTCGCGCTTACAGACGCGGCTCGCGCTCAAAGGATTTGCTGACCGCGCGGCTGGTGACCGAGGCGCACGTCCACGCGGGGGTGGCGCTTCACGAGCTCCTGCAGCTGGCCCAGGCTCTGAGCGCTCTGCGCTACGTCCCGCGAGAAGTCGCCCGGCTCCACGCCGTGATCCCAACCCCACGACGTGTGGCACGAGTCCCCCGCCAGCAGCACGGGGCCGCTGGGCGTGCGCGCCAGGTACGCGGTGCTGCCCGGCGTGTGACCCGGCACGTGCAGCGCCCACAGCGACCCGTCGCCCAGCACGTCCACGACACCCGTGAAGCGCCCGCTCGGGTCCGGACGGAACTGCCACTCGGCGAAGGCGGCGTGGCCGCTGAACAAGCGGTCGGTGACGGGCCGCGTGAACAGGTTGAGCGCCGCGCCTGCTCGTGCCTCGCCTGGTCCCGTGAAGATCGGCGTGCCGGGCGGCACGTCCGGCATGCCCATGATGTGATCGATGTGCAGGTGCGTGAGCAAAACGCCAGCTAGCGGTTGAGTCTGCCGCTCCAGCCAGGCACCCAGCGGTTCCTTCACCTGGATGCTGTCGACCTTGGCCAGCTTGGCCACCACGCCCTGCACTGCCGAGCGCTCGCTACCGAAGGCCTGCTCGACGCCGGTATCGACGATGAACAATCCGCGCGTGGGGTGGCGCAGCGCGTGAAAGTAGATGCTGATCGGCTGCTCGCCGTCGTAAAGCCCTGCGGCCTCCGCCTTGGGGTGCTTCAGGTTCAGCATCCCCGACAGCGGCACCTGCCAGGTGGCGGACGCCACCGTCTCGACTTCGATCGGCCCCGGCTGATCGAGGACGGATTCCAGGCTCGAGCCCGAGGAAGCTCGGCCCCAGCTGGCCGGCTCGCTCGGGTGATCGCTGGCCGGCGTGTCCTGGGCGGCCGCCGTCCCGAGCCCGATCAGACAAATAGCTGAAATTGCATACAAAAACGACTTGGTCATGGTGCCTTCTCCGCGGCCAGCGCCGCCATGACCTGAGCCTAGCAATTCGTAATCGGATGAAAACTGAGAGATTTTGAATGTTATCATCCAAAAATGGATGTCGATTGGAACGATATCAAGCTGTTCCTGGCCATCGCCGACCACGGCAGCCTGACTGAAGCGGCGCGGCACCTGCGCTTGGGGCAGCCCACGGTGAGCCGGCGCCTGGCGGATCTGGAGGAGCGGCTCGGCTACCCGCTGTTCGATCGCAGCGTGGAGGGCGCGTCCTTGACCAGCCGTGGTGAGACCTGGCTCACGCCGGCGCGCCACATGGCGGAGTGGGCGGGCGAGCTGCTCAATACGGCCGAGCGTGCCGACTCCGCACCGAGCGGCCTCGTGCGCATCACCGCGCCGCCCGGCGTGGCCTTCGACTTCGTGGCGCCCTTCGCCGCCAGGCTACGTGAGCGCTATCCGCAGATCCGCGTGCAGGTGCTGGCTCGCGTGGAGTACGTCGACTTGTCGCGGCGCGAGGCAGACATCGCGCTGCGCATGCGCGCGCCGACGTCGCGCGATCTCGAGGTCGTGCATCGCTACGTCCACCTGAATGACGCGTTCGTTTGCAAGAGCTACGCCGCCAAGCTGCCGAAGCAAGCCTCCCTGGCTGAGATTGATTTCGTGGCTTGGGCGCCGCCGTTCGAGGATTTTCCACCAAATCCGCAGCTTGCCGCGCTCATCCCGGGCTTCAAGCCGAGCTTCGCCTCGGATGACTTCCTCGTGCAGCGGCGCGCCGCGGAGGCGGGGCTCGGCGCGCTGTTCATGCACAAGGCCAAGCACCGCTACAACGCGGAGAGCGTGCTGACACCACTGGGCCTCGAGCTCGGGCCGCATCGCACGAGCACGCTGCACGTTGTGTGCGCCAAGTCGGCGCTGCGCGTCTCGCGCATCGCGGCGGTCGCCGAGCTGCTCAAAGAAGAGCTGATTCATTCCGAGCAGTTGTCGGAAGCAGCGTTCGGTCCCGCTGAGTGACGCGCGAGCGCGCGCCACCTAGGCAAGCTATGCTGAAGCTTCCGGCATGGACTCGAAGCTGTCGGTCGCGCTGCTCGAGCTGTTTTGTGCGCTCGGTTTCATCGTGGGCGGCTTGGTGCTCGGCCTGTGCTGCATCGGCTTGATCGGGCCGCTCTTGGTGCACCACGGCGGGGCAGACTTGGAAGAGCTCGGAGCCATGCTCAGCGGCGCCATTGGCGGCACGCTGCTGGGCGCGCTCGCGGCGCTCGCCGCGCTGTTCGGCGCGTCGCGTCCGCGACGTCAGCGCCTCGCCACCCTCGCGCTGGCGCTGGCCGCGCTCACGGCGCTCTTCACGGGCCTGGTCATGCAGCGC
>JAEYOT010000229.1 GCA_023411445.1 Pseudomonadota bacterium | reverse complement strand
ACGCCGATATCGCCAAGGGCGGCATCGTGCGCGACGAGACGAAGACGGTGACGATCGCCGTGTCGCACGTGGAGTACGAGTCGCCCACGCGGCACTACGCCCACGTCGATTGCCCCGGCCACGCGGACTACATCAAAAACATGATCACCGGCGCGGCGCAGATGGACGGCGCGATCCTGGTGGTGAGCGCGCTGGACTCGGTGATGCCGCAGACGCGCGAGCACGTGCTGTTGGCCAAGCAGGTCGGCTTGAACCACATCGTGGTCGCGCTGAACAAGTGTGACGCGATCGAGGACAAGGAGATGCTGGAGCTGGTGGAGATGGAAGTCCGCGAGCTCTTGAACAAGTACAAGTTCAACGGCGACGACGCGAAGGTGGTGCAGGTCGCTGCGCTGCCGGCGCTGAACGGCGTGCCGGAGTGGGAGAAGAGCATCGAGAACCTGATCGCCGCGCTGGACAGCGAGATCCCGGAGCCGCAGCGCGAGGTGGACAAGCCGTTCTTGATGGCGGTGGAAGACGTGTTCTCGATCAAGGGCCGCGGCACGGTGGCCACGGGTCGTATCGAGCGCGGCGTCGTGAAGGTCAACGACGAGGTCGAGATCATCGGCTTCGACAAGACCAGCAAGACGACGGTGACGGGCGTCGAGATGTTCCGCAAGCAGATGGACGAGGGCCAGGCTGGCGACAACGTCGGCTGCCTGCTGCGCGGCGTGGAGAAGGAAGGCATCGAGCGCGGCCAGGTTCTGGCCAAGCCGGGCAGCATCAAGCCGCACAAGAAGTTCACGGGCGAGGTCTACGTGCTGAAGAAGGAGGAGGGCGGCCGTCACACGCCGTTCTTCACCAACTACCGCCCGCAGTTCTACGTGCGCACGACGGACGTGACGGGCTCCGTGCAGCTGCCCGAAGGCATCAAGATGGTGATGCCGGGCGACAACATCACGGTCGAGGTGGAGCTCATCACCACCGTCGCCCTGGAAGAGCAGATGCGTTTCGCCATCCGTGAGGGTGGTAAGACCGTCGGCGCCGGCGTGGTCACCAAGATCATCGAGTAATTACGAGTGTTTGGCGACCGGGTGGCGCGATGCCGCCCGGTCGGTCACTCTTGGCGCCCCCTGAAGGCCCCGCGGCTACCGATTGTGACAAGTGCCCGACACCAAGCGCATCCCCATCGCCCTCTGCTGCAGCGTCTGCAGCGCCCGCAACTACAAGACCACGAAGGCTCGCAAGGACGGCGGGCGTCCTCTCCAGCTCAAGAAGTTCTGCAACACCTGCAACGCGCACACGGTTCACATCGAAGGCAAGTAACGCTGCCCGACTCTTAGGGGCGTAGCTCAGTTGGTAGAGCAGCGGATTCCAAATCCGCTGGCCGGGAGTTCGAGTCTCTCCGCCCCTGCCGCAGTCAATCACCGAAGAAATCACATGGCAACCGACGAAGAAGACGAGAAGAAGATCGACGCCGAAGAAGGCGGCGGCGAAGGCTCGTCCAATGAGTCGGAGGCGCTGGCCAAGAGCGACGCCGGGGACGCACCGGCCGAGCTCGCCGCGCCGGGCGAGGGCGACGACGCGGTTGAAGCCGTCTCGTTCGGCTCGGAGCGCTTCGTCCACGCCGCCTTCTTTTTCGCCGGCATCCTCACCGCGTACATCGCCAGCAAGACGCTCGTGCTGGCGTGGAGCTCGCTCGCTGGTTGGCCCGCCGCGGTGCGCGCCGTGCCGCAGCTGGTGAGCCTGACGGAGGACGATCGCGACAGCTACGGCTTGGTCGCCGGCGCCATCATCGGCGCGCTCGTCATCGTGCAGGCGTACCGCAAGGAGCACGTGCGCATCTGGGCCAACGAAGTGGCGGCCGAGCTGTCCAAGGTGACCTGGCCGACGCGTGAGGCCGTGATGAACGGCACGGTGGTGGTCGTGGTCGCCAGCACGCTGGCCACCGTTTACGTAACCATTTTGGACAGAATCTGGTCGTTCCTCACGACCCTCGTGTACGGAGCCTGAGCATGGAACCTGCGGCCAACCCTCCCGGCAAGAAGTGGTACGTCGTGACGACCTACTCGGGCTACGAGAACAAGGTCAAAGGCGCCCTGCAGGAGCGCATCCGGCAGTTTCACCTCGAGGACAAGTTCGGCGAGATCCTGATCCCCTCGGAGCAGGTGACCGACACGCTGAAGGACGGCCGCCAGCGCGTGAAGACGAAGACGAGCTTCCCAGGCTACGTGTTCGTCGAGATGGAGATGAGCGAGCACGCCTGGCACATCGTCAAGGACACGCCCAAGGTCACCGGCTTCATCGGCAACCAGCGTCCGCAAGAGGTCAAGCCGCCGCACATCGAGGAAGTGCGCAAGGGCATCCACGAGGGCGCGGTCAAGCCGAAGCCCCGTCACCAGTTCAACGAGGGCGATGAGGTCCGCGTCGTGGTCGGCGCGTTCGCCAACTTCTCCGGCACCGTTCAGGAAGTGAAGCCGGACAAGCAGAAGCTCAAGGTCATGGTCAGCATCTTCGGGCGCCCCACGCCTGTCGAGCTCGACTTTTCACACGTGGAGAAACGCTGAGCTTCTACCCGTCAGGGTAGCCGCGACGCGCTTCGCAAGGACACACCGTTATGAGCGCCAAGAAGAAGATCAACGCCTACATCAAGCTGCAGCTGCCGGCTGGCAAAGCCAACCCGTCGCCGCCCGTGGGTCCCGCCCTCGGTCAGCACGGCGTCAACATCATGCAGTTCTGCAAAGACTTCAACGCCCGCAGCGCACCGCTGGGCGACACGATCCTGCCGGTCGTGATCACGGTCTACGCGGACCGCTCCTTCACCTTCATCATGAAGCAGCCGCCCGCGAGCGTGCTGGTGAAGAAGGCGCTCGGGCTGCCGACGGCGAAGAAGCCGGGCTCCGGCTCCAAGGAGCCGAACAAGAACAAGATCGGCCAGCTCTCTTGGGACC
>JAEYOT010000124.1 GCA_023411445.1 Pseudomonadota bacterium | reverse complement strand
GCTCCGGAGTCAGCTCGCGCCCGGACAGCGCGCTGAGCTCGATGCCGCGGTCCCGCATCTCGCGGCGCTCGCGCTTGACCTGGTTTCTGCGCTTGCTGTTCATGCGCGAAAGAAAGTCGTCGAAGCTCTCGTAGCCAGGGTTCTCCCAGTGAAACTGCACGCCGCGCCGCTCCGCGAAGCCGAGGCGCGACAGCTCCGCGCTCTCGTTACCGGGCGGGAACAGCACGTGCGCGGACGAGACGGGAAGCGCGCCGCAGAGCTGCTGCACACCTTGCGCGAAGGCCGAGAGCACGCGCGCGCGGTCCAGATCCGGCCGCACCAGGACGCGCGGCCCCGTCGCCGGCGTAAACGGCACCGCCAAGACTAGCTTCGGGTAGTACGGCGCGTTCAGCACGGCTTCGGAGTGGCGCGCCCAAGCGTAGTCGAAGACGAACTCGCCTTCGCTGTTCGTCTTCACGTAGGCGGGCGCCGCCGCGACGCACTCGCCGTTCTGGTGCAGCGAGACGTGCTGCACGATCCACCCCTTGTCCTCGCCCACGCAGCCGGTGCGCTCCAGCGCGTCGAGCCACGCGAAGGAGAGGAACGGAGGCGCGTCCGCGGGCAGCAGCTTCTCCCACTCGGCGCGACCTAGCGCGCGAATGGAGGCGTGCGTGCGGAGCTCGTAGCCGTCGTTGGTCATAGCAGCTTCCGCATCCGGTAGAAGGTCGCCTCCAGCAGCCGGTCCGAGATCGAGCGGAAGCGCAGGTCGTTGATGTCGACCTCACGCGTGCGCTGAAGGTCGTCGCAAAAGGCGCGCTCCACTTCGCTGGCCAGCCCCGGATCCACCACGCTGGCGTTGACCTCGAGGTTCCGGCGCAGCGACATGTAATCCAGGTTGAAGGTACCGGTCGTGCACCACTTGCCGTCAATCACGGCGGTCTTCGAGTGGAACATGCCGTCGTGCCACTCGTAGATGCGCACCCCCGCTTCGAGCAGCTTGGTGTACTGCGCGCGGCCGGCAAACTTCACTGCCTCCACGTCGCTGTGCGCCGGCACGATCACGCGCACGTCCACCCCGCGCCGCGCAGCGCGCACCAGCGCGCGGCGAATGAAGCCGTCCGGCACGAAATACGAGTTGGCGATGTAGGCAGTGCGCTTGGCGGAGTACAGGCGCGCCGCGTAGTCCCGCGCGATCTCGTGGCGGTGCCGGTAGTAGCGCTCGCCCAGGATACGGACCGGCAAGAGCGGGCTCGTGCCGCGCGGCGGCGCCTCGGCCGCCAGGCGCAGCAGCGGCTGCCTTCGGTACTTCCGCCACACGCGGTGAAAGCAGCGCGACAGGCCGTCCACGGCTGGACCGTGGATGCGGATCATGTCGTCCCGCCAATTCTCGCCGTCTTCTTCCAGCGGCGCCCATTGGTCGGCAAGGTTGATGCCACCGGTGAAGCCTACGCTACCGTCCACGACCAAGATCTTGCGGTGATCACGCCGCGACAAGCGCGCGAACGAGAGCTGAAAGCGTCGACGCCACGGCGCCACCGGGTGGTACTCGAGCACGTGCACCCCCTGCTGCTCGAGCTCAGCGAACATGGCCGGGTCAGCCGTGATGGACCCCACCGAGTCGTAAACGACGGCCACCTCGACGCCGCGCTGACGCGCTCGCGCCAGCTCCTCGGCGAAGCGGCGCCCCGTGCGGTCGGAGCCGAACCAGTACATCTCCAGCAAGACCTGCCGGCGGGCCTGGGCGATCGCCTCCAGCATCGCCGGGAAGGCCTCGCGCCCGTCGCGCAGCAGCTGCACGGCGTTACCGGGCACGAAACGAGCCTGAACCTTGCGAAATCGGAGCGGGACCCGCTGCTTCGGCATGAACCAGTAGCCGAGAAGATGGGGGTATGCGGCGGCCATGGCAAGCGCGGCCTTCCGAGCGCTATGTTTGAGACATGCTTGGGTCCAGCAAGGGTGGCCGCGTCGCGGTCTGGTCCGTGGCAGTGTGGTGCTTGGGTCTGGGCTGCGCGCGTGAACGCCAGCCGACGAGCTACCCTGTTCAGTACTACCCGCAGCAGGGCCAGCAGCAGCCTGGCGTCGTCAACCCGGGCGTTACCCCCACGGCGCCCGGCGCCGGTGCCGTCACCCCGCTGAGCCCTGGAGCGCAGCTGCCGGCAGGCTCGCCGAACGACCCGGTCATCGTGCACGACATCGCGTTTCTGCGCCGTCGCGCCGAGCAGATCTTGGCGGAGCTGGTGGCGGCGTTGCCCGCGCAGCAGCAGGCCAGGGTGCGCGGCATCCCGCTCGTGGTGGACGCGACGCCCGGCGAGGTCAACGCCTTCGCGTCGTGCAGCGGCTCGCGCTCCGCCATGGCCATCACGGACGGCCTTCTGCAAATCCAGTCGCAGCTGGCGCGCTTCAAGGCGTACGACGAGCTCGCCGGCTCCAACAAGGTGGGCGAGTACATCGGCGTGATCGCGCGCGGAGCCCGGCCCCGTCAGCCATTGCCGGAGGTGCCGGCCGGCTTCGTGGATCCGCGCATCGACCTGGACGGCCGCAAGATCGCCCGTCAGTACCAGGTGCTCGATGAGCAGATCGCCTTCGTGATGGGTCACGAGCTGGCCCATCACTACCTCGGTCACCTGCCGTGTACGGCCGCAGGCGGGCTCTCGCTGTCGGAGCTAGGCGCCGTGCTGTCGAACGCCGTGCCCGCTTTCAACCAGCCCAACGAGCTGGGAGCGGACATGGCCGGTCTGAACAACACACTGACCATGGGCGCGCGCCGGCAGGACTATCGCCTGACGGAGGGCGGCGCCCTCCTCACCATGCAGTTCTTCTCGGGGCTCGATCAGCTGACCCCCAGCGACATCATCTTCGCCTTCGAGCGCAGCCACCCCCATCCCCAGGTACGAACCCCGGTAATTTTGCAGACCGCAGCCGCTTGGCGCGCAACTGGCGGCGTGGGGCTGCCGATTATCGCGCTCTAGCCATGTCGGATAAGACCGAAGAGCCGACGCCACGGCGGCTCCGCCAAGCCCGCGAGCAGGGGGACAGCGCCGTCTCCAGCGCGCTGGGGCAAAGCCTCGCCTTCTTGGCCATCCTGGCGCTCTTGCCCGCCCTGCTCGCCGCCTTGACTGCGGCGGTCGGCGGCAGCTTGCGCGCCGCCATCGAGTCCGGCCAGGCCGATCTGCAGGGCTCCGCGTGGCTGTGGCTCGGGCTCGCCGCTCCACTGCTGCTCGTCGCGGCGGCCGGCTCGCTGCTCGTGGGCTTGGTACAAACGGGCGGCGCCATCACGGCGCGCCGCTTCGCGCCGGATTTTTCGCGCTTGAATCCGGTCCAGGGCTTGCGCGGCCTTTTCACGCTGGAGCGGCTGTTCTCGCTGCTGCGCTCGCTCTTGGCGGCGCTGGCCGTCGGCTGGCTGGCGTGGGGCACGCTGCGCGATCACGCGGCGGACATCGCCGCCACCGCCGGGCGCGCTGAGGCCGTGGGGGCGCTGTCGTGGCTGCTCGCGCGCCGCTTGCTGTGGGCAGCGGCGCTGGTGGGGCTGGTGTTGGCGGTGGCGGACTACTTCTTCGTGCGCCGTGCCTGGCTTCAGCGCCATCGCATGAGCAAAGATGAGGTCCGGCGCGAGCACCGTGAGGCCGAAGGCGATCCCGAGGTGAAAGCCGCGCGCCGCCGCGCTCATCAGGAGGCGCTGGCCGGTTCCATGATCGCCGCTGTGAAAAACGCCACCGTGCTGATCGTCAACCCCACGCACCTGGCTACCGCGCTCCACTACGACGAGGCGGAGGAGCGCGCGCCCACCGTGCTCGCCCATGGCGAGGGTGACTTGGCGCACCGCCTGATCGAGGCGGCCCACGCTTACGGCGTCCCGGTGGTGAGGGATGTGCCCATCGCTCACGCGCTGCGCGAGCTGGCCTTGGGCGACGAGATCCCGGAGGCGCTGTACGAGGCCGTAGCGGAGGTGCTGCGCGAGCTCCTGCGGCCGGAAGCCGAACGCAGGCCCGACGGCTCCTAACCGTCTACGCGCACGCGCTTCTTGATCGCCTGGAGCTCTTCGTCCACTTCGGCGTGCTTGAGCTTGCTCGCGGTAGGGCCAACGCCGGCCTCCAGCTGGCGAAACTTGGCCTCCACCTCGTCCCGGGTCATGCCGCCGGGGCCGGGCTCGTTCAGCACCGCGTCCAGCTCGCGCTGAGCCTGCACGGTGGTCTCCACCGCCTCGATCTGATCCTCCATCCGGCGAAACTCGGCGAAGGCGGCGCCGCCGACGCGCTTGGCGCCCAAGCCGTCCGCGCTGCCGCCGGCCTTGGCCTGCGCCGCCTGCGCGACCAGCGTGCCCTTGCGCTGCGAGAGCTCGCTGACCTTGGCCTCCATGCGCTCCAGCTCGCTCTTCATCTCGTGAGCGGCCGCGCGCTGCTCCGCTCGCAGGGCCTCCGCGCGATCGCGCTCCGCGGTCACGCGCTTCTTTTGGAGCAGCGCCTCGCGCGCCAGATCGTCGTCTCCGGTCTTCACGGCCAGCTCGGCGCGGCTCGCCCACTTCTCCGCCTGCTTATCCAGCTCGTCCAGCTTGCCGCGGAGCTGCTTCTCCGCCGCGACCGCGCTCACCACCTCCCGACGGGCTGCACGGATCTGCTCCTGCATGTCGAGCAGCGTCTGCTCGACGGACTTGCGCGGATCCTGCAGCCCGTCCACCAGGGCGTTGAAGTTGGAGGAGATGACCTTGCCCATGCGGTCGAAGATGCCCATGAGCCGAAATCTGCCACGACTGGGCCAACGCGCCTACCGCTTCCGGATAGCGGCGAAAATGGCCGCAGCCGCGCGCGCAGGCGACGCTGCTAGGCTCGCGCGCCATGACCGCACCGGCCATCCGCTGCCAGTCTCTGATCAAGCGCTACGGCGACAAGCTGGCCGTAGCCGGCATCGACCTCACGGTGGAGGTCGGCGAGTGCTTCGGTTTGCTCGGCCCCAACGGCGCCGGCAAGACCACTACCGTGGAGATGCTCGAGGGCCTCACGCGGCCCGACGGCGGCAGCGTGGAGCTGTTCGGCATCGCTTGGCGTCAGGGTCGCGACCGCGAGCTGCAAGAGCGCTTGGGCGTGCAGCTCCAAGACACGCAGCTCGCCGATAAGCTGACGGTCGAAGAGGTACTGCGCCTATTTCGCTCTTTCTACGATACGGGTCGACAAGTAGAGGATCTGATTGACGAGCTCGATCTCAAAGCAGAGCGCAATCAGCAGTACTATAAGCTGTCGGGCGGTCAGAAGCAGCGCGTGGCGCTCGGCACCGCCCTGGCAGGCGATCCGGAGCTCTTGTTCTTGGATGAGCCGACTACGGGGCTCGATCCGCGCGCCAGGCAGACGCTGTGGAGCATCGTGCAGCGCTTTCAACGGCGAGGTCGCAGCGTGCTCATCACCACCCACTACATGGAAGAGGCCGCCGCGCTGTGTGATCGCATCGCGATCATGGACCACGGCAAGATCATCGCGCTGGGCACGCCACGCTCCTTGGTCGATGGTTTGGGCCTCGTGCAGTTCGTCGAGTTCGAGACCAAGCAAACACTGAATGAGGACGCCATGTCAGCGCTCTCAGCGGTGGAAGCTGTCGAGCGCCGTGGAGAGCGCTACCGCTTGCGCATCGACCGCAGCTTGAGCGCGCTCGGCGCCGTGCTGGCCGAGCTCGAGCGCCAGCAGGTCGTGCCGATCGGCCTCAGCACGCACCAGGCCACGCTGGACGACGTGTTCTTGCACCTCACGGGTCGCGCTCTGGTCACGGAAAACGGCGCCGAGCAGCGGGGGGCAGCGTGAGCCCAGTGCCCCAGCCGAGCCCGCTCGCGGAGCTGATCAAGGCGCGGCTGCGCGAGTTCCTGCGCGAGCCCGGCTACGTGTTTTGGGTCTTCGGCTTCCCGCTGCTCATGGCGCTCGGCCTCGGCCTCGCCTTCCGCGAGAAAGCGCCGGAGCCGCCGCGCATCGCGGTGACCGAGCAGGTAGCGGCCGAAACGGCGCGCGTGCTGCTGCACAGCGAGCGCGTCAAGGCCGAGCGCCTCACGCGCGCCGAGGCCGAGCGGTCGCTGGCGCGCACGAAGCTGGATTTGATCGTGGATCAGCCGAACGAAAGGCTCACCTTCAAGCTCGACGCCGGCCAAGAGAAGGGGCAACTCGCGCGCGCGATCACGGAGGACGTGCTCGAGCGCGCTGCGGGCAGGCGCGACGTGCTGCAAGTCCAGCAAGAGCAGGTCAGCGAGAAGGGCTCGCGCTACGTGGATTTCCTGCTGCCCGGCTTGATCGGGCTCAACTTGATGGGCAGCAGCATGTGGGGGATCGGCTTCAACCTGGTGCTGGCACGCAAGCGCAAGCTGCTGCGGCGCTATGCCGTCACGCCCATGCGGCGCAGCCACTTCTTGCTGTCCTACTTCTTCTCGCGCTCCCTGTTCTTGGTCCTGGAGCTTGCGGTCTTGATCGGCTTCGGCAAGCTGGTGTTCGGCACGGAGATCCAGGGCAGCCTGGCGGCGCTGCTAGCCGCGTCCGTGCTCGGCGCGTCGGCCTTCGCGGCGCTCGGTTTCCTGATCGGAGCGCGGCTATCCAGCACGGAAGTGGCCGGCGGCTGGATGAACTTCGTGCAGCTGCCGATGTGGCTGCTCTCCGGCTCGTTCTTCTCCTACGAGCGCTTCCCGGAGTGGCTGCAGCTACCGATCCAGCTCTTGCCGCTCACGGCCGCCAACGACGCTGTCCGGCGCGTGTACAACGAAGCCGCGACGCTCCCGGGCGTCGGCTTCGAGCTCGTCGTGCTGACGGCCTGGAGCCTGCTCGGCTTCGCGATCGCGCTCAAGATCTTCCGCTGGCAGTGAGCGGAGGCGCGAGCG
>JAEYOT010000166.1 GCA_023411445.1 Pseudomonadota bacterium | reverse complement strand
GTCGAAGTCCGCCTCCGAGGCGGAAACCAGCGTATCGCCCGCTGGAAGGCGCGGAGCGCGCGGCAGCTCGGCTGAGCCGGTCGAGCTCGCGATCTCCGTCGGGATGATCGGCATGGAGCGCTGCACGGCGCGTCCTGTCCATTTGCGCTCGATCGCGCCGCCGCTGGCGTCCTCAGCCACGCCTCGACGCAGGAGCCACTCCGCCAGCTCACGGCCGAGCGCCTGCATGGACTCGGGGCGCTCTTCGCGCTGTTTGGAGAGGCCGCGCTCGATGATGCTGCTCAGCCCGGGATCGAGCTTCAGCTCGGCCGGGATGGGCAGCGGAGGCTCGTCGATGATGGCGCGCATCAACGCGTTGTAGTTGGCGCCGTGAAACGGGCAAGCTCCCGTCAAGCACTCGTACAGCACGACAGAGAAGGACCAGATGTCCGTGCGGTGATCCAGATCGGTTTGCCCCCGCGCTTGCTCGGGCGACATGTAGTCGGGGCTGCCCAGCATGATGCCGGTGTCCGTGATGCTGCCCGGCGCTAGGCCCGCGTCGATCAGCTTGGCGATGCCGAAATCCAGCAGCTTGGGTTGGAGGCGCTCGGCCTCCTCGGCCATGAACACGTTCTGCGGCTTCAGGTCGCGGTGGATGATGCCCTTGCTGTGGGCCAGCACCAGCGCCTCGGCGATGGGCAGCAGCGCTTGCACGGCCGGAATGGGATCCATGCGGCCGCTATCCAGTACGTCCGCCAAGCTCTGCCCGTTGAGCAACTCCATCACGATGAACGGATCGCCGCTCTCCGTCGTGCCGATGTCGAACACGCGCACGATGGCCGGGTGGACCAAGCGGGCGGCGGAGCGCGCTTCCAGCTTCATGCGCTCCGAGAGCTGGGCCAGATCCGCTCCGGAGCGCAGCAGCTTGATCGCGACCGGCACGTCCAGCTGCAGGTTGTGCGCGTGCCACACCGAGCCCATCCCGCCTTCGCCAAGGATGCGCTCGAGCCGGTACTTGCCGTCGATCACCGCGCCTTCGCCGAGCGTCCGCTCGGGCGCTCCGCCCGCGGCGTTCTCGTCGCCGAGCGGCTCACCGAAGCGGGTGCCGCCCTCGCCGATGTCTTCGTCGGAGGCCGAGCGGCCCATGTCTCCGTCTATAGCAGGATCTGGAAGCCGAAGGCTCGGGGCGAGCGGAGCCGTCCGCTGCTAGGCGAAGCGGCAGCTTCAAAACACCCTGCTCGGTCGCCATGTCGAACACCCGGCTCGCTTGCTCGTAATCGACGGCGAAGACGGCCGCGCGGTGGTGGTGGATTCACCGAGCGGCTCCTGCGTGGCGTCCACGTGGGAGCAATCGACGGCCGGCGTCGGCTCGAGCGCGGGGATCGGCGCCGTCTCCAGCCCGGTGGCGTGCACAGCGACGCTCGGCACCGCCACGTGCCGCGTGAGGATGAAGCTGCGCTGAGGCGGGTCGCGCAACCCGAGCCGAGTAGCAGCGTGCCGAGGAGGGCCCACCGAAGTGCGTGCCTGTCACGAAGCCAAGCACCCGTGTGCCGCTCCATTTTCTCGGCAATTCACGACATGGTCGTGGCCTGCGAGAGGCACGGGCGTGGCCGGGTACCCATAGGGAGGCCGCAAATGGGTGAAAAGGGGCGAAAACTCTGCTTGTATAGAAGATCTATGTGGCGATCGACCCTGCTCGGTCTGGCCTGCGCGGCTGGCTCGCTTTCGTTCTCCCTGCCCGCGCTGGCGCAGTGCACGAAAGACACCGAATGCAAGGGCGATCGCGTGTGCGAAGACGGCAAGTGCGTGGCTCCTTCCGCAACCGCGTCGTCGGCCGCAGCACCGTCGGCCGCAGCACCGGAGCCCAGCGCGGCGCCGCCTGTCGCAGACGCTGAGCCCGCGCCGCCGTCCGCTGCTGACCCGGTTGCGCCCGTCGTGGCACCGCCGCCGGTCGTGAAACCAAAGCTGCAGCGTCACTCCACCGGCATGATGGTCGGAGGCATCGTGATGGTGGCGCTGGCGCCGGCGGCGCTGGTGGTGTCCGGCTTCACGGCGCTGATCAAGGTCGCCTGTCGCGCGGACGACACGCGCAGCCGTCGACACTGCGATGATTCCTACGATCCGGTGATCTACGGAGCGCTCTTGAGCTCGGTCGTGTTGGTCGGCGTCGGTGTGCCGCTGCTGGTCGTCGGCGCCAAGCGGGAGCCGGTGCCAGCGACCGCCACGCTGTCGCCGTTCCTCACGCCCGGTGGTGGCGGCTTAGGCTTGCGGCTGGATTTGTAGCGCGGAACGGTCGTTGCATCGCTACCTGGCGATGTCGGAAAGTGATCGGTCGCCGCCTGGCCTGAGCGCGGCGGAGCGGCTGACGCGCCGGGCTGCAGCCAAGCCAGGCTTGATCTCGTTTGCGGGCGGTTTGCCAGATCCGGCGCTGTTTCCCAAGCGAGACCTGGCTGAGGCGTTCTTGAGCGCACTGACCGCGCATGGTCGCGTGGCGCTACAGTACGGTTGGCCCGAGGGCTCCGGTGATCTTCGTGATTATGTCGCTGGTCGGCTGCGGCAGCGCGGCGCGCAGGTGGACGCGGAGGACGTCATCATCACCAGCGGCGCGCAGCAGGCGGTGCTGCTCGCGCTGTCGGCCGCGCCACAGCGGCGCGCAATCGGGGTGGACGCCGAGAGTTACCCGGGGGCGCTCGACGCCTTCCGCGCGGCGGGCGCGGAGCTCGTGAGCTTGGAGCAGCGGGCGCCGCTCTATTACGTGATGCCAGCTGTCGGCAACCCGCGCGGCCAGCGCATGACGGAGGACGAGCGCACCGCTCTGCTGCATCGCGCGCGACGCCATCGCGGCTACGTGCTGGAGGACGACGCCTACGAAGGCACGAGCTTCGACGGCGTGGAAACCCGCCCGCTGCTGGCTGATGCGCCCGAGCGGGTGTTTCACATCGGCACGTTCTCCAAGACGCTGTGCCCAGGCCTGCGCATCGGCTGGCTGGTGCCGCCGCGCCGCCTCTCGGCCAAGGCGCTGCGCCGTAAGCAGACGCAGGATCTGCAAGCGAACGGTCTGACCCAGGCTCTCTTGATCGAGTACCTGAAAGGGGGACGGCTCGAGCGCCTGAAAGAGCGAGCCCGGCGGCGCTACCGCCGCAAGCTGGGCGTACTGCAGGCGGTGGTGCGCCGGCTCTTGCCGGACTTTCGCTTCACGCCGCCGCTGGGCGGCTTCTCCCTGTGGCTGGAGTCGGAGCGGGGCTTTCAGGAGCGAGCGCTGCTGCGCGCCGCCGTCGAGCGCGGCGTGAGCTTCGATCCGGGGAGCTCGTTTCGGGCGCTCGGGCGAGGGAAGGCGGCGCTCCGGCTCTGCTACTCCGCCGTACCGGAGGGCGAGATCGAGCGCGGCGTGCAGCGCTTGGCGCAGGCGCTGCGCGTCTGCAAGCCCTAGCTCGCCTCGCCCTTCAGTCGCGTGAGCGCCTCACGCAGCAGGCTCACCATCTGCCGGATCTCGTCGTCTGACACCGTGAGCGCCGGCATGAAGCGTAGCGTTGCCGGTCGGCACGCGTTGAGCAGCAGCCCCAACGAGCGGGCAAGCTCCACCACCTGCGCGGCGATCGGCTCTCGCGTGTCCAGCGCCAGCAGCAAGCCGCGGCCGCGCACCTCGCCCAGGCCGAGCTCGGCGCTGAGCTCGCTGAGCTTCGCGCGGAGCAGCTCACCTCGCTCCGCGACGCCCTGCAGGAAGCCGGGCGCCGTGAGCACGTCCGCCACCGCCAGCCCCACCGCGGTCATGAGCGGGTTGCCG
Source organism: Pseudomonadota bacterium (assembly GCA_023411445.1). Classification (GTDB taxonomy): domain Bacteria; phylum Myxococcota_A; class Polyangia; order Polyangiales; family Polyangiaceae; genus PMG-095. The sequence continues at coordinate 2,455 of JAEYOT010000166.1, read as the reverse complement.
TTGTACGTGCCTCCTTGGTCGCCGGGCGCGAAGCAGCACACCTCTTCTTTCGCCAGCAAAGCGGCGAGCGGCACTCCGCCGCCGATACCCTTGCCCAGCGTCATGACGTCCGGCTCGATCCCGGCGTGCTCGTGGCAGAACAAACGCCCCGTGCGCCCCATGCCGGTCTGCACCTCGTCCACCATCAGCAAGAGGCCGCGCGCGCGAGTCAGCTCTCGCAGCTCTTGCAAGAAGCGGTCGCTGGCCGGCACCACCCCGCCTTCGCCCTGGATGGGCTCGAGCATGACCGCGACCGTGCGCTCGTTGACGAGCGCTTCCACCGAGGCCAGATCGTTCAAGGTGGCCTTGGGGAAGCCGGGCACCTTGGGCTCGAACAGTTGATCCCAGCCCGGCTTGCCGGAGGCTGCCATCATCGCCAGCGAGCGGCCGTGGAAGGCGTCGCGAAAGGTGATGATCTCGTAGGCGCCGCCGCGCTGCAGGCTGCCCCATTTGCGCGCCAGCTTCACCGCGCCCTCGTTAGCTTCCGCTCCGGTGCTGGCGAAAAACACGCGATCGAAGCAGGAGCGCTCCACGAGCCGCCGGGCCAGAGCCGCGCTCGGCCCATTGAAGAACGCCGGGCTCGGGTTGAGCAGCAGCCGCGACTGCTCGAGCAGCGCGCGCTGGATCGCCGCCGGAGCGTGACCCAAGCTGTTGACGGCCCAGCCCTGTACGAAATCCAAATAACCCTTGCCGGTGCTGTCGAACAGCCAAGAGCCCTCGCCACGCACGAACACCAGCTCGGGGCGCGCTGCTATCGGCATCAGCGCCTGAGTCGGAAAGTCGGAGAACGTTTGCGGTTGTGGCGAACCTGGTTCCAGCATGGTGCTCTTGCGCCGCGACGCTAGCATGAGCGACAGCTCGCGTGGTTGGGCTGCCGCTTCGCTGCTTGCCTTGCAGCTGGCTTCCGTGGCGGCTTTAGGTCGCGCGGTGAGGCTCACCGCGTGCGACGACGCGCCGCCGCGTGCAAGCTCCTAGCGAGGAGCTCGAGTCGCCACGGCGGCGCTCGACGTTTGCGTCTGGCCTACGCCGGCAGCTCCTCTGCTGAGGCCGACCGCCAGCGCGCGCCGGAGCAGGGCGCACGGCCGTCCCTGCAGCCTGATGGAGGAACAGTCTTGCCGTCAGCAGCGGAAGGTGGCATAACATCGATATTAGATAGATGTTTGCGCACAACGCCGCGAATCTGCGAGGAAATTGCCTCGGCTCAGACCAGCTGGAGCAAGCGGCGCAGCGGCACGGCCTGCCCATCTACGATGTCCGCCAACGTGTAGCGGTCCAACACTTGGAAGAAGGAGCCGAGCGCCTCGCTCAGCATGCCCTTCAGGCGACAAGCGCTCTCGATGCGGCAGCCATCTCCCTGCGCCAAACAGGGCACCAGCGCGAGGCTCTCTTCCGTGCTGCGCACCACTTTGCCGATGCAGATCTCCGTCGGCGGCTTGGCCAAACGGATGCCACCGCTGCGGCCGCGCACGGTGCTGAGGTAGCCCAGCTTGCCGAGGTGGTGCACCACCTTCATCAAGTGCGCGCGAGAGATGTCGTACGCCTCGGCGATCTCGGGGATGGTCGACAGCTCGCCCCGCTTCGCCGCGACGAAGATCAGCACGCGCAGGCTGTAGTCGCTCTGGACCGTGAGGCGCATGAACAGAAGCTATAGCGCAAGTCACTCGTGCTCGCTCGCCTTCGTGCTGCTGCTCGCGGCGTGCGGCGGGTCACCGGAGGCAACACGCCAGCCGGAGCGCTTCTCGTCCGAGGTCGCGCTCCCACTGCCGGCGGACCTAAGCTCGGACCCGCACGTGCTCGAGCTGAACCTCGAGGCGCGCGTGAGCGACGTCTCGCTCCTGCCGGGCACCACTACGCCGGCGTGGACCTACAACGGTGACATCCCCGGGCCCCTCTTACGGGCCAAGGTGGGCGATCGGCTAGTCGTTCATTTCAAGAACTCGCTGCCGGAGGAGACGACCATCCACTGGCATGGCCTACGCATCCCCGCCGCCATGGATGGCGCGCCCGGGCACGGACAGCCCGCGGTGCCGCCGGGTGGCACGTTCGAGTACTCGTTCACGCTGCCGGATGCGGGCACGTTTTGGTACCACCCGCACTTCAACTCCGCCGCGCAAGTGGCAGCCGGCTTGTATGGGCCGCTGATCGTAGACGACCCCGCCGAGCCGGAGGGGCTCGGCGACGAGCTGGTGCTGGTGCTGAGCGACATCGCACTGGAAGCTGATGGCAGGCTCGCGCCGGCGGACTCTGGCGGCGGGCTCGGCACGCTGTTCGGTCGCGAAGGTAACGTGATCTTGGTGAACGGGCGGCAGTTCCCCACGATTCACGCGCGCTCGGGTTTGCGGCAGCGCTGGCGCATCATCAACACCTCTCAGGCGCGCTACTTCCAACTGGTGCTGCCAGGGCACGAGTTTACCCG
>JAEYOT010000113.1 GCA_023411445.1 Pseudomonadota bacterium | reverse complement strand
GTCCCGCTCCCGCGGTGCTGTCCTACGTGCCGAGCGTCATGATCGGCGGTGGCGGCGGCGGGTTGAAGCCAGGGCGCGTGGTGACGTTCGCGCAAGATCGCCCCGCTGGTGACGTGTACACCTCGATCTGCAAAGCCCTCGGAGTCACGGGCAATTTCCCGGATGCCACGGGGCCGATCACGGAGGTGCTGGCGTGAGCCGCGTGCTGCTCACCGGTTTGGCGCTGGTGCTCGCCGCTTGCTCGGGTGGCGGCGGCGACGACGCGAGCAAGGATCAGCCCGGCGGCTCCTCCGGTAACGGACCAGGCCCCGGCCCCACCCCCGATCCGGCAGCGGTGTGCGGTGAATCCAAGCTCGGCACGCCGAAGCTACGCCGCCTCACGCGCGGTGAGCTCACCAGCACGCTAAACGACGTCTTCCCCGGCGTGAGCGGGTGGACGTCCGTGCTGAGCGCGGATCCCATCTCGAAGCACGGCTTCGACAACGACGCGGCGTTGCTCGTCGTGGGTAAGCAAACCGCTGATGAGCTGGATCGCACGGCGGACGCCGTAGGCGCGGCCGTGAGCGGCGCGGCGCTCCAGTCGCTGCTCCCTTGCTCTGCCACCACGAAGGATGCCGCTTGCGCCGCCGAGTTCATCGGCAAGTACGGCAAGCGCCTGTTCCGGCGCGCTTTGAGCGCCGAAGAGAGCGGGCGCTACGCCGCGCTGTTCCAGCAGGTCGCGAGCGCGAAGGATTTTGCCACGGGCATCCGCTTCGTCACGCGCGCGCTGGTGCAATCGCCTTACGCCGTGTACCGCAGCGAAATCGGCGCGGCGCAGGGCGGAGCCCGCCGGCTGGCGCCGCACGAGGTCGCCGCCGCGCTGGCTTACAACTTCTCCGGCACGGCTCCGAGCGAAGCCCTGCTCGCCCGCGCGGAGGCAGGGGAGCTCTCTTCTCCCGCGGCGCGCGAAGCCGTCGCGCGCGAGCTCTTGCTCTCGGACAAGGGGCTACCCATCGTCGAGCGCTTCTTCAATTTGTGGCTCGGCTACGGCCACGCGAGCAGCGTGACGAAGCCGAACGTGCAGCAGTTCGACGCGCTGCGCAGCCAGATGGTGGGGGAAACGCAGCGCTTCCTCGGCGAGGTCGTGATCACGCAAAACGGCGGCTTGAAGGAGCTGCTCACGGCGCCGTTCACCACGCCGAGCGCGAGCCTCGCACAGTTCTACGGCTTTCCGGCGCCGAGCGCGGACTACGCCGTCACGGCTCGGCCCGCAGGGCGCGGTGTGGGCATTCTCGCGCAGGGCGCGCTACTTGCGACCCTATCCGGCCCTGCTGCCTCGTCACCGACGAAGCGCGGCTTGCTCGTGATGGAGCGGCTGCTGTGCCGGACCAAGCCCACCGTGCCGGCGGACGTGCCCGATCTCAAGCCGCCGGAGCCGGGCCTCACCACGCGCCAGCGCTACGAGGAGAGCCACGCGTCGGGCTCGTGTAAGGCGTGCCATCAGCACTTCGATCCGATCGGCTTCGGCTTCGAGCATTTCGACGAGGCCGGGCGCTACCGCGAAAACGAGAATGGCTTGCCCATCAACGCCGCCAGCTACGTGCCGGGCAATGGTGGTCACCTGTTTGACTTCGCTTCGCTCGAGGAGCTGGCGCACGGCCTCGCGGCTGAGGAAGCGCCGTACGAGTGCGCCTCCGGCTTCATGAGCACCTACGTGTTCGGAGGCACGGAGTCGTGCCTGGGTGAAACCAAGCGCCCCGCGTTCGTCGGTCAACAGCTCGGTTTCGTGGATTACTTCGCCTCGCTCGCCGCCGAGCCCCATTTCGTAGAACGCCGCGCGCAGTAGCCGCGCGCTTCGTTGCGAGTGGACGAGTCGGGCGCTGCCATCGCACGGCGCCCGCCGCGGCGCGGGTGCGTCGCGTTGGCAGGAGCGCGTTGAGCAGGGTTCGACGCGGCGATCAGCGGCGACCGGCTCCCCATGCAGAGGTGCCAACGCTCGAGATCTGCGGGTTGGTGGCACCGGGGGCCGTAGGGCAGCCTGCTGCGAGGGGGGCTGCGGATTGGCAGCCCAAGCCCGCGGGATTTCGTGGGTTTCGCGGGGCTGGCTACGATGAAACAAACCTGAAATATTCGCGAAGCTCCCGGGACGTCCGGAGCGCGTTTGGATGCTCAAGAAAGCGCCAAGGGATGAAATTCCACGGCTACGACCCCGAGAACGGCCTCTTCTTCGACGAACTCTTCGAGGCTCCGGAGAGCCCTCGACCCGGTTGCTCTCGACTGGTGAACGGCATCAACGGCTTACCCGAAGGTGAGCTGTTGGGGCGCCAGGCGGCGGCCGAGCGGGCGCTGCTCAGCATGGGCATCACGTTCACTCTGAAGGGTGAGGGTGAGCGCATCTTCCCGTTCGACATCATCCCCCGCATCATCTCGGCCAAGGAGTGGGAGCGGCTGGACCGCGGGCTCAAGCAGCGCATCGAGGCGCTGAACTTGTTCATCGCGGACGTGTACGGTGAGCAGAAGATCATCAAGGACGGCGTGGTGCCGGCCGAGCTGGTCAAGACGTGCGCGGACTACCGGCCGCAGTGCGAGGGCCTCAAGCCGCCGCGCGGCATCTGGTGTCACATCACCGGCACGGACTTGGTGCGCGACAAGAACGGTGAATTTTACGTGCTGGAGGACAACCTGCGTTGTCCCTCCGGCGTCAGCTACGTGCTGGAGAACCGGCAGGTGCTGAAGCGCACCTTCCCGCGCATCTTCGAGAGCTTGCGGGTGCGACCGGTGGACGACTACCCGCTCCGCCTGCTGGAGACGCTGCGGCACCTGGCGCCGGACGCCGTGAGCGATCCGCGCGTGGTGGTGCTCACGCCCGGGCGCTACAACAGCGCGTACTACGAGCACGCGTTCTTGGCGCAGCAGATGGGCGTGGAGCTGGTAGAGCCGTTCGACTTGGTGGTGCGCGACGGCTTCTTGCAGATGCGCACGACCGCCGGCCTGCAGCGGGTGGACGTGGTGTACCGGCGAGTCAGCGATGACTTCATGGATCCACTGGCGTTCCGTCCGGAATCCTTGCTGGGCGTGCCTGGTATCTTCGACGTGTACGTGAAGGGGCGGGTAGCGCTGGCCAACGCGCCTGGCACGGGCGTGGCTGACGACAAGGCCATCTATCGCTACGTCGAGCGCATCATCAAATATTACCTCGATCAGGACGCCATCATCCCCAACGTGCCCACCTACGTGTGCACCGAGGAAGCGGATCGAGCCTACGTGCTCGGTCACCTCGAGTCGCTGGTGGTCAAGGCGACGGACGGCGCGGGCGGCTACGGCATGCTGGTGGGGCCGCACTCCACGGCGGCGGAGCGCGCGGACTTCGCCGAGCGCATCAAGCAGAACCCGCGCGGCTACATCGCTCAACCGACGCTGTCGCTCTCTCGCGTGCCCACCATCGTGGGCGACAAGATCGAAGGTCGCCACGTCGACCTGAGGCCGTACGTGCTCTATGGCAAGGAGATCCACGTGAGCCCGGGCGGGTTGACGCGGGTCGCGCTGAAGAAGGGCTCGCTGGTCGTCAACTCCTCACAGGGTGGCGGCAGCAAGGATACTTGGGTGCTGGCGTCGTGAGCCGGGAAGAAAACGCATGCTGAGCCGTGTTGCCGACGCGATTTACTGGGCCAGCCGCTACGTGGAGCGCGCGGAGAACGTCGCGCGCTTCATCGACGTCAGCTTGAACCTTATGCTGGAGAGCTCGGGTCACGAGCACGACTGGTCGTCGTTGGTTCACACCACCGGCGATCACGAGCTGTTCGAGAAAAAGTACGGCCGGGCTACGCCCGAGAGCGTCACCCAGTTTCTGACGTTCGACGAGGAGTACAGTAGCTCGATCTTGTCGAGCGTGGCGCGCGCGAGAGAAAACGCGCGCAGTGTGCGCGACATCATCTCGCGCGAGATGTGGCAAGAGCTGAACGAATTTTACCTGATGGTCGTGCAGACCGCGCGACCCGGCGTGCAGCCCGAGGATTTGATCGACTTCTGCGCACGCGTGAAACGCGCCGGAATCTATTTCGAAGGCGTGACCAACGCTACGCTGTCCCGCGGCGAGGCTTTCCACTTCGCTCACCTGGGTCGCATGCTAGAGCGCGCCGACAAGACCTCACGCATCTTGGACGTGAAGTACTTCCTGCTCTCCTCGGAGAAAGCGCCGGCGCTTCTGCAGTCGCAAACGCAGTCGCAGCGGCAGGGCAACGGCATCGCTAGCAACATCGACCAGGTGGGCTGGAACACGCTGCTCAACTCCGCCAGCGCGCTCCAGATGTACCGGCAGCTGCACCACGTGACGACGCCCACCTCGGTGTCCGAGTTCTTGCTGCTGGATCGCAACTTCCCTCGCAGCATCCTGCGCTGCGTGCGCCGCGCCGACGAGAGCCTGCACGCCATCACGGGCGGCTCGCTCGGCTCGTTCAAGACCGAGAGTGAACGACTGCTCGGTCGTCTCCGCTCGGAGCTGGACTACGCGAAGATCGAAGAGATCATGGACCAAGGGCTGCACCAGTACGTGGACGCCCTGCAGGTTCAGCTGAACGAAGTCGGTAGCGCGATCCAAAAGCAGTTCTTCGACTTGTAGTCGCTCTTCTCGCCAACCTACGACCAGGTTCGGAAACATGGCTATCCGCGTCGCGCTGACTCACAAAACGTCTTACCTTTACGAGACGCCTGCGCTGCTAGGCCCGCAGGTGATCCGGCTGCGGCCGGCTCCGCACACGCGGACGCCGCTGATCAGCTACTCGCTGCGCGTGGAGCCGCGCGAGCACTTCCTCAACTGGCAGCAGGATCCGCAGGGTAACTTCCTGGCGCGGGTCACGGTGCCGGAGCGCACGCGTCAGTTCGTCGTGAGCGTGGATCTGGTGGCCGATCTGGAGGCTATCAACCCATTCGACTTCTTCTTGGAGGAGAGCGCACAGAAGTACCCGTTCAGCTACGCGCCGGGTCTCCAGCGGGAGCTCTCGCCGTACTTGGCTAGGCGCGAGCACGGGCCGCTGTTTCAGAAGCTGCTCTCGCGCTTGGACCTCACCTCGCGCGGCACGGTGGACTTCTTGGTGGACGTGAACCGCGCAGTGCGCGAGGCGGTGGACTACGTCATCCGCATGGAGCCCGGCGTGCAGACGCCGGAGGAGACGCTGGAGAAGGGCAAGGGCTCCTGCCGGGACTCGAGCTGGCTGCTGGTGCACCTGCTGCGCGAGCTCGGCATCGCGGCGCGCTTCGTGTCAGGCTACTTGATCCAACTGGTCGCCGATCAGAAAGCGATCGACGGGCCTTCGGGGCCGGAAGCTGATTTTACGGACCTACACGCGTGGTGCGAGGCCTACGTGCCGGGCGCCGGCTGGATCGGCTTGGACCCGACCTCGGGCTTGTTCGCGGCCGAGGGCCACATCCCGCTGGCCTGCTCGCCGGAGCCGTCGTCTGCGGCGCCGATCGAAGGCGGCCTGTTCGACAAGGTCGAGACCGACTTCAAGTTCGAGATGAAGGTGACGCGCGTCCTGGATCGACCGCGCGTGACCAAACCGTACACCGAGGAGGAGTGGCAGGCGCTCGTCGCTTGCGGCAAAGAGGTGGATCGCCGGTTGTTCGAGGGTGACGTGAGGCTCACGATGGGCGGCGAGCCCACGTTCGTGAGCAGCCGCGAGCCTGACGCGCCGGAGTGGAACACGGCAGCGCTGGGCGGCCGCAAGGAGGAGATGGCCGATCGCTTGCTGCGTCGCCTGCACGCCGCTTGGCAGCCGGGCGGCTTCTTGTTCCACGGCCAAGGCAAGTGGTATCCGGGCGAGCCGCTGCCGCGCTGGGCGCAAGCCTGCTACTTCCGCCACGACGGCGTGCCCACCTGGCACGACCCTTCACTCATCGCGCTCCCGGGGGCGAGCTATGGTCACGGCGCCGACGACGCCAAGCGCTTCATCCAGCGGCTCACCGAGCTGCTCGCCGTGGAGCAGCCGGGCACGATGCCGGCGTACGAAGACGTCTGGTACCACCTGTGGCGAGAGCGCCGGCTGCCCACAAACGTAGATCCACTCGAGTCACGACTGGACGACCCGCAAGAGCGCGAGCGCCTGACCCGGGTGTTCCGCCAGGGGCTAAATACGGTCGTTGCTCACGTGCTGCCGCTGGCACACTGGGGCGCTTGGGTGAGCGGCAGCTGGTTCTTGCGCGACGAGCACTGCTTCTTGATCCCGGGCGACTCGCCCGCCGGCTTCCGTTTGCCGCTGGACTCACAGCCGTGGGCTGAGCCAGGCGATCGCGGCTTCGAGCCAGCGCTGGACCCGTTCCAAGAACGCCCGCCTTTGCCGCGGCAGTTCACCTTCCCGCTCGCCGCTCGTGGTGGCGCAGGCGCTGCGCGACCGTACGGCGAGCGTGCCGAGCCGATCACGTTCGACCGCAGTCGTTTCGCGGGTGGCCCCGGACAGGTCGAAGGCAGCAAGCCTCCGCCGGCGCCTCAGCCTGGCCTCGATCAGTACGGCGTGCGTCGCAGCGGGCCTACCGCCTTCGAGTCCGCTACGGGTGTGGTACGCACCGCGCTCGTGGCCGAGCCACGCCAGGGCGTGCTGCGCATCTTCATGCCGCCGGTGTCGACGCTCGAAGCGTACCTCGAGCTAGTCGCCGCGATCGAGACGACCGCCAGGGAGCTGGGCCTGCCAGTGGCGCTAGAGGGTTACCCGCCGCCGGACGATGCGCGGCTCGGCAACTTCAAGGTGACGCCGGACCCTGGCGTGATCGAGGTCAACGTCCCGTTCGTCCGCTCCTTTCCGGAGCTGGTGCAGCAGACCGAGGTGCTCTACGAGGAGGCGCGCGCCGAGCACCTGGTCGCCGAGAAGTTCGAGCTCGACGGCCAACACATCGGCTCGGGCGGCGGCAATCACTTCGTGCTCGGCGGCGCTACGGCCGCGGACAGCCCATTTTTGCGCCGGCCGGACCTGCTGGCCAGCCTCGTCTCGTTTTGGCACAACCATCCGTCACTTTCGTATCTGTTCTCGGGGCGCTTCATTGGGCCCACCTCGCAGGCGCCGCGCACCGACGAGGCCCGCGACGATTCGGTCCACGAGCTGTCGCTCGCCATCTCGCGCTTGCCGCCTCGGGGCGCGCATTGCCCGCCATGGCTGGTCGATCGCATCTTCCGCAACCTGCTGGTGGACGTCACCGGCAACACCCACCGGACCGAGATCTGCATCGACAAGCTGTACTCGCCCGACGGCCCGGCGGGCCGCTTGGGGCTAGTCGAGCTGCGCTCGTTCGAAATGCCGCCGCACGCCCGCATGTCCTCGGCGACGCAGCTGCTGATCCGAGCTTTGCTGGCCAGCTTCTGGGAGCAGCCGTACCAGCAGCCGCTGGTGAAGTGGGGCACGCAGGTGCACGACCGCTTCCTCCTACCGTACTTCGTGGATCTGGACTTTCAAGACGTGCTCGGCGAGCTGGCGCGGCGGGGAATTACGCTGGATCCGGCCTGGTTCCGGCCGCACCACGAGTTTCGCTTCCCGCTGCTCGGCACCGTCGTGAAGGACACCACGACGCTGGAGCTGCGCGCTGCGCTCGAGCCATGGCCAGTCCTGGGCGAAGAGAGCACGTCCGGCGGCCAGGCGCGCTACGTGGACTCCTCGCTCGAGCGACTGCAGGTGCGCTTGTTCGGCGTCGCGCCCGAGCGGCACCTCCTCAGCGTCAATGGCGTGGAAGCGCCGCTGGTGCCGACCGGCACGCGCGGTGAATACGTGTGCGGCGTGCGTTACCGCGCCTGGCAACCGCCCTCGTGCTTGCACCCCACCATCGGCGTGCACGGACCGCTCCACTTCGACCTGTACGATCGCTGGAACGAGCGCTCGATCGCGGGGGCGACCTACCACGTCGTCCACGCTGGCGGCCGGGCCAACTTCGACCGACCGGTCAATGCAGCGGCCGCTGAGGGCCGGCGCATCGCGCGCTTCAATGCGTTTGGGCACACCCAAGGCAGCTTCAGGCCTCAACCGGCGCGCGTGAATTCGGACTTTCCGATGACGCTGGATCTCCGCTGGATCCAGTGATCCGGCGCTCTGATCGACAGGCGCCCGCTTCTTCGCTTACAAGGAGCAGCGTGGAGCCGACTCCGGAGCGTCGCTCGAGCATTCCGCCGTCGCGGCGCGCGGGCACCTTCGACGAGCTGCGCGAGCCGAGCGGCGAGCTCAGGCCGCACCAGCGTCCGCTGGCGAGCTTCTTGGAGAGCAAAGACGCCAAGGAGCTGGAGGAGCTTGGCCGCTTGGTGCGCCAGCGCATCACGCAGCAAGAGGTTACGTTCAACATCCTGGGCGTGCCCGAGGGCACGAACCGCCCGTGGCAGCTCGACGCAGTGCCGCTGGTGCTGGACCGCGCGGAGTGGCTGGAGCTGTCAGCGGGGCTGCGCCAACGCGCGCGGCTGCTCAACGCCGTGCTGCAGGACTGTCACGGCCCCCAGCGCTTGCTGCGTGACGGCCTCCTGCCGGCGGAGCTGGTGCTGGGGCATCCGGAATTTCTGCGAGCGTGTCACGGCTGGCGGCCGGTGGGCGGCGACTGGCTGCACCTCTACGCGGCAGACGTGGGGCGTGACCCGGGCGGGAAGTTCCGGGTGTTCTCCGATCGCACACAGGCGCCCACCGGCGCGGGCTACGCGCTGGAGAATCGCCTGGTGCTCGGGCGCACCTTGCCTGACTTGTTTCGCGAGTACCGGGTGGAGCGCGTGGCGGGCTTCTTCGCCAAGCTGCGGCGCACCGTGGAGAGCCTGGCGCCGGCAGGCACTCGCGGTCAGCCGCGCGTGGTGCTGCTCTCGGCCGGAACGCGCGACGAGAGCTCCTTCGAGCACGCCTACTTGGCGCGCTACCTCGGCTTCGAGCTGGTGGAAGGGCGCGACCTCAGCGTGCGTGGCGGCCGCGTCTACCTCAAGACGCTCTCCGGGCTGCGCAAGGTCGACGTCATCTTGCGCCGCCTCGGCGACGCCTGGTCCGACCCGCTGGAGCTGCGCGAGGACTCGCTGGGGGGCGTCGCCGGGCTCACCTCGGCGGCGCGCGCCGGCAACGTGGGGCTGGCCAACCCGCTCGGCTCGGTGATCGGCGAGACGCCCGCGCTGAAGGCGTACCTGCCCGCGCTGTGTCGCCACCTGTTGGGTGAGGACTTGCAGCTCGAGTCGGTAACCACGCTTTGGTGCGGGGATCCCGCGTCGCTGCAAGAAGTGTTGGCGAACCCGGACGCTTACGTGATCAAGCCAGCGTTCGGTGATCGACGCGGCGAGCCGTTCTTTCCGGCTCAGCTCGGTAGCGACGCGCGTCGCGAGCTGTTCGAACGACTGCGCGTGCACTCGGGGGACTTCGTGGCCGAGCGCTGGCCGGAGCTCTCGAGCCTGCCGGTGCTGGATCGCGGCGAGCTATCGACGGGCGCGGTCGCGTTCCGTGCCTTCTTGGTGAAAGACGGCGCGGACTACGACGTGATGCCGGGCGGGCTGGCGCGCATCAACGAGGCTCCGGATGGCCTGTTCTTGGCGATCAAGAGCAACGCCTACAGCAAGGACGTGTGGATCCCGTCGGCGGCGGGCAGCGCCGAGCCGCAGCTGCCGGCCATGCCCGATCAGCGCGTGGAGCTGCGTCGCGGTGGTCTGGATCTGCCCAGCCGCTTGCTCGACGATATCTTCTGGCTCGGTCGCTACGTGGAGCGGGTGGACGCTACCGTGCGCCTCGCTCGCGCTGGCTTCGAGCGCATCGGCTCGGAGGCGGGACCGGACGCGCCCATGCTCCTGTGCGCCATCATCGACACGCTGGGGCGCATCGGCGTCGTGCCGCGCACCGCGAGCATGACGGCTGGCGTGCCACACCCGGGGCAGGACGTGTCCCCCGCCGAGGTGCTGCTGTACGGCTTGCTGGCAGAGCGCGTGGCGCAAGAAGGCTTGCCATCGATGCTGGGGCGCATCCACGGCCTCACGCTCAGCGTGCGCAGCCGTCTCTCGCGCGATGCATGGCACGTGCTGCGCCGGCTCACACGAACGCTGGTCGGCGTGGACAGCGCCAAGCTGACCAGCCCGGTGGTGGCGATCGAGGCGCTGGACCAGCTGATCTTCAGCCTGGCGGCCGTGAGCGGCACCACGCTGGACAACATGGTGCGCGGCCACGCCTGGACGTTCCTGGACCTGGGGCGCCGGGTCGAACGCGGCGTGAACATGCTGATGCTGCTGCAATCCTTCCTCACGCCGGGCTCGACGCGGCTGCACATGGAAGCCTTGTTGGAGGTGGCGGATAGCTTGCTCACCTACCGTGCTCGCTACCTGTCGAGCCTGCAGGCCGCGCCCGTCGTGGATCTGCTGCTCACCGATACGACCAACCCGCGCTCGGTCGCGTTCCAGGTGGAGCTGGCCAAAGATCACCTGCGCCGGCTGCCGGGGCACGAGGGCGTGGTGCGCGGACGCGCCGAGCGGCGCGTGATCGGCTTGGAGAGCAGCTTGCTCACGGCGGACGTGGAGCAAGCCTGCGCCGGCGATGGTGCGGGGCTCAGGCAGCTGCTGGAGGAGGCGCTGGTTCAGTTCTGGCAACTGTCGGACGACATCAGCGCGACCTGGTTCTCGCACCTCTCCAAGGAACGAGCCGTGTCGCCGCCGCACTGGGTCAACGAGGACTTGGAGGCGACGTGAAGCGCTACCGCGTCACGCATACCACGCGCTACGAGTACGAGAGCCCGGTGCTGCACGCGACGCACGCGCTGCACCTCGAGCCGCGCAGCTTACCGCACCAGCGCGTCTTGGAGAGCCGCCTGACCATCACGCCGCATCAGGCTGAGTTACAAGGCGGGCGCGACTACTTCGGGAACGTCACGCACTTGGTGGAGATCTTGGCGCCGCACGAGGTGTTGCAGGTCAAGAGCGAGAGCCGGGTGGAGGTTGCTGCGCCGCAGTTGGAGCTCACGGCCGCCACGCGCTTGTCTTGGGAGAGCGTGCGCGAGCAGCTGGAGCGCGATCGCGCGCTGCTGGTCGCGCGTGAGTTCTGCTTCGACTCGCCGCTCGTGCGCAGCCATCACCTGCTGGCCGACTACGCCGCACCTATTTTCACCCCCGGTCGCCCGTTCGTGGACGCGGTGGGGGAGCTGTCCGAGCGCATCTTCAACGAGTTCAAGTACGAGCCGCTGGCCACGGACGTGAGCACGCCGCTCGCTCAGGTGCTGCGCGAGCGCCGCGGCGTCTGTCAGGATTTCGCGCAGCTCGCCGTTGGCTGCCTGCGCTCGCTGGGTCTCGCCGGGCGCTACGTGTCGGGCTACTTGGAGACCGATGCTCCGCCCGGTCGCCCGAAGCTGGTCGGCGCGGACGCGTCGCACGCGTGGGCGTCGGCGTTCTTGCCTTCGCTCGGCTGGATCGATTTCGACCCCACGAACGCCGTCTTCCCGGGCGAGCGACACATCACGGTGGCGTGGGGACGCGACTTCTCCGACGTCAGCCCCCTGCGCGGCATCGTCCTCGGCGGCGGCCAACACTCCCTCGGCGTGGCGGTCGACGTCACGCTCGACGAAGACGGTCCGGTCTAAGCAAGAGCAGCGGCAGCTCAGGTCGCGAACGTCGCAAGGCGCTGCCAGCAAGGCGCAAACAGGACCAAGTCTAATTTTTGGCGAAGCCAAAAATTAGTGACGGCCGCCGGGCTGCGTGGACC
>JAEYOT010000109.1 GCA_023411445.1 Pseudomonadota bacterium | reverse complement strand
CATCTAACTCAAGCGACGCGCGCGGTGCGCGCCGGCTTGGTGAGCGGGTGGGGTGACGACTCGGGCTCGTTGCCCAGGACCACCGTCGCTTCGAGGCCGGCCGTGCGCCACTCATCGAACAGCCCTTGCGCCAGCCGCGAGAGCGAGTGCCGGAGCCTGCCGCCGCTGCGAGCCGAAGCCGTGAAGCACAGCCTGCCGGCGTGGTTTTTCGCCATGAAGCCGAGCGCTAGCCCGCCCAGCTTGCGCCTGGCCTCGTCGGCGGCCTCGTCGACGCGCTCGTTACAGGCCACGGCCACGGTCGCGAGCTTCACGCCCCGACCGAACAGGCTGTCCAGGCCGGAGGCGACGCGCTCGGCGAAGGCTCCGGGAGACTCGCCTTCGTTTTGCATCAGCACGCGCCGGGCCGCTGTCTCCGCGCTCATCAGCCCCGGCCATTCACCGCCGAGCTCGAGCGCTACCAAGAGCCCCGTGCCGTCGCCTTCGATTTTCCGCTTGCGCATGGCTGCTTCCTCTTACCTACATCTCTCCATATGCCTCCCGGTCCGCGGGGCAAAGAAATCGGCGGTCCGGCGCGTCGCGGGGATCGCGCGTAAGGCGCTGCGGAGCTGGGCCACGAATTGCCTACCACCCTGACGAGTGCGTCGCGCGAAAACTTGCGTGGTAGGATATAAGGTTTGTGATGAGAGGGATGTTGCAAGCCTCACGCCTTTGGGTCGGGGTCTCGGCGCTCGCCGTCAGTCTGGGGCTCACGCTGCCGAGCGCCGCGCAGACTGACGAGCAGCGCGCGGGCGCCAGGACGTTGGCCACGGAGGGCGCCTTGGCCTTCAACGAGGGGCGCTTCAAAGACGCCGTGGATCTGTTCAGCAGGGCGGAGTCGCTGGTCCACGCGCCGCCGCACCTTTTGTTCATGGCTCGCGCTCACGCCAAGCTGGGTCAGCTGGTAAAGGCGCGCGAGACCTACCTGAAAATCGTCAGGGAGCAGCTCGCGCCCAACGCGCCGCAAGCGTTCCGGGATGCGCAGCTAGCCGCCGAGGAAGAGCGCAAGCAGATCGAGCCAAAGATCGGCCGTCTGTTGATCCAGATCGAGGGCGCACAGGACGCGAAGGATTTGAGCGTGACCGTGGACGGACAGCCCTTCGCTACCGTGCTGCTCGGAGTGCCGCAGCCGATGGACCCAGGCGCCCACACGGTGACGGCGACGGCCACCGGCTACAAGGCGCAGCCGGCCAGCGTGAGCTTGAAGGAGGCAGAGAGCGGCTCGGTGACGCTGAAGCTCGAAGTCGATCCGACCGCGGCGGCACCCGCGGCACAGGACAGCTCGGCTCAGCCTGCGGCTCCCATCTCGTCGACCGGCAGCAGCGCTCCTGCTGCCGATACGGGGCCGAGCAGCGGCCCGAGCGGGCTGCGTATCGGCTCTTACGTCGCGTTCGGCGTCGGCGCGGCCGGCGTCGCGCTCGGAACCGTGTTCGTGCTCAAGTCCGCCAGCAAGCGCAAGGACGCCGACGAAGCCGCCACGGAGTGCAATGGCTGCCGAAGGGACTCCCCGATTGCGCGGAGAATCATGCAGGCTGACGACGACGCCCGCAGCGCGCAGACCATGGGCATCGTCGGCTACGTGGTGGGCGGTGTCGGCGTGGCAGCAGGCGTGACCTTGTTCGTGCTCTCCAGCAAGAAGGAACAGGAGAGCGCCTACGTGACGCCCTACTTGGGCTTTGGCTCGCTCGGCGTGACGGGGGCTTTCTAGAACCGGAGCAAGGAGTTAGCGCGGGATGCAAGAGAAGAGCAAACAGCGTGGCGTGATGCAGCTGACGACGGGGCTGCTCTTGGCGGCGGCGGCAGGGCTCGCGGCCCTGTCCGGATGCTCCGCCGAGATCGAGCCGGCGGCTGGTGAAGAGAGCCTGGGTGAAGTGCAGGAAGCGATCACGTGCACCACGGTCGTGGACTGTCCCGAGGACAGCAAGTGCGGCCGCTGGAGCTGCCTCAAAGGCACCTGCACGGTGACCGATCCGGCGAAAGACGGCGCGGAGTGCGAGCTCAAAGCCGGCGCCGGTAGGTGCTTGGAAGGCATGTGCTGTCTCGGCTGCGTGGAGCAGACCCTCAAGGGCTCCACCTGCCGCAAGGGCTCGGAGGTCCAGGCGTGCGGTCGCGGCGGCGACAAGTGCCAGGACTGCGATCAAGGGAGCTCCTGCGAGATCTACCTGTGCGATGCGCGCAAGGGACAGTGTGACGTCCAGAAGATCGCTGACGGCGACAAGTGCGACGGCGAAACCGGCTTCTGCAACCAGGGCAGCTGCTGCGCCGGCTGCATCGACGAGAAGGGCGGCTGCCAACCCGGCAACACGCTGACGCAGTGCGGAGTGAGCTCGGAGAAGCTGCTCCGCTGTAAGGATTGCTCGGATTCCTCGCCCTGCACGGCGGACGCTTGCGTGGCCGGTGCCTGCCAGGCTCCGCCGGTCAAGCCGGGCACCTCCTGCGACGACGGCAACGTGTGCAACGGCGTCTCGGAGTGCTCGGGGACGACCTGCACGGCGGGCACGCCGCTCAACTGTGACGACGGCAACCCCTGCACGATCGACAGCTGCGACCCCGTCAAAGGCTGCACGTACACGCCCGATCCAGGCGCGAGCTGCAACGACGGCGACCCCTGCACGACGGGTGAGAAGTGCGACGCGAACGGCAAGTGCGGCGGTGGTGTGGTCAACAGCTGTGACGACAATGAGCCGTGCACCGCGGACGCGTGCAAGGAGGGCAAATGCGTCAACACGCCCGTCAAGGCCGGCACCTCCTGCGACGATGGCAATGGCTGCACCACCACGGACACCTGTAGCGACTCGGGCAAGTGCGTGGGCACCGGCGGCCCCAGCTGCGACGACGACAAGCCCTGCACCAAGAACGCCTGCGCGGCAAACGTCTGCGATAACCCGTTCGAGCCGTCCACCACGCCGTGCATCTACGACAAGTGCACGCAGAACAGCCATTGCTCGGGCGTGAGCGACGAGTGCGTGCCGGGCACCCCCGTCGACTGCAACGACAACAACCCCTGCACGACGGACTCGTGCGATCCAGAGGTTGGCTGCGTGCACGTACCCAACGACGCCGCCGAGTGCGTCGACGGTGATGCCTGCACGGTAGACGACGAGTGCAAGAATGGCGTCTGCGTCGGAACGCCGATGCCTTGCTTGGCTATCGACGCCTGCCACGAGGCGGGTACCTGCAACCCGCTCACGGGGCGCTGCGACGATCCACGCGCGGAGGATGGCAAGGAGTGTCCCGGCGGCAGCTGCGCGTCGGGCGTCTGCGAGCCGGATCCGCTCACCGGTGAGGGCGGCGCTGGCGGTGCGGGCGAAGGCGAAGGCGGAGCAGCTGGCGCCGCCGGCGGGATGCCCGCCGAGGGCGGTAGCGTTGGCGTCGGCGGCGCGGCG
>JAEYOT010000077.1 GCA_023411445.1 Pseudomonadota bacterium | reverse complement strand
GGTGTCATCATGCCTTGAGGAGCGGGCGTCGCCAGAGCTTCCGGGCCCAGCGCAATGTTGGGCACGTTTGCGTCCGCCGGCATCGACGGCATCGTGTTCGGAACGGCAGCCGCCGTCGGCATCACGCTGGAGATGTGCTCGCGCGAGCTGTCCGGCTCGGGCTCGCGCTCGCCCATCAAGGCGCGGCGCGCTCGCTCGGAGAATTGACTTTCGTGGCCGGGCGGCACCGAGTCGACGCGCGGCGCCAGGCTGATCGCCGCCTGTGACAGGCTGGGCGCGTCCACCCGAATCACCGTCGGGGCGCGCGCGCTGGACGGCGGCTCCGAGGCGGTGACGCGCGCCTGCGCGGGCGGCAGCATGCCGATGAGCCCAGCTGCGAACGGCTCGATCGGCGGCGCCACCGAGTTGTGCAGCGTGGTGCGGTCGTAGTCCGGGATCACGCTGGGCATCGACGGCAGCTCCATCTTGGCGTCGCTACCGAGGACGTCGCGGCCCTCCGCGCGCAGCTCCTCGCCGGGCGTGTCGATGCTCGGCTGCGGCGGCGTGCGCGGCGCGAGCCCGCGCATGAAGCGCAGCTTGACCCACAGCTTGGACGCGATCGGCAGCACGATGGCCCACACCACCGACAGCAGCAGCGGCGCCAAGAGCGCCGTCAAACCGGTGTTACCCGCCGACCAAGCGCTGACTAGCGAGCCGATCAGCGACACCGCCACCACGGCGGCCGCGCCCGTGAGCGCGCTGGGCGGCAAGCGGTAGGTAGTCTTGAACTCGGCGAACTCGTCCTCGCACAGCGAGCACCACTCGTCGCTACCGACTTGATGATTCGGGCACACGTGACCGCCGCACGCCTGGCACACGTTGCCGTAGCTGCCGGTGCCGCACACCACGCAGGATAGCCGCTGCGGCACGTCCTTCTTGGCCGGCTCGGGGCGGACGGAGCCGGGCGGGTCGGAGTCCGTCGGCAACAGCGAGCCGCGGGTCGGCGCCACCGACGGGCGCAGCGAGCGGGGCGAGAGCGAGAGCGGCCCGCGCGGCCGCAGCGACTGCGGCACCTCTTGCCGAGGATCCGCCACTTCCAGATCCGTCTCGCCGTGCGAGCGCGCCTTGCTGCGCTCCCGCAGGCTGATCAAATCGGCCCACATGGCCGACAGCTGCGGCTCCGAGATGTCCAGGTACTGCGCGGCCTCGCTCTCGGCGACCAGGTGGATGCCCTCCTGCTCGTTGCGCCGACCGAGCTCGTAGGCGAGCAGATCCGCCAGGCGCAGGGTCTGCACCATCGCGGACAGCAAGCTGTCCTGCATCGCGCGCGCCGGCTGGTGATGCCAGGCGATGACCTTCGGCACCGGCTCGGGGATGTTCCACGCCGTCAGCACGTGCGCGCCGAGCGTGGCGTGGTCGAAGCCGAACACCCGCCGCTCGTGCTCGTGGACGCTGTCGGCGTTGCCGCCAAACTCGCGCAAGAGCGCTGGGTAGATCTCGCGCTCGGTGTCGAGCAGCATGATCTTGCCGATGTCATGCAAGAAGCCGCACGTGAACAGCTCATCGTGCGGCAAGCCGAGGTGCACGGCCAAGTAGCGACACAGCGAGCCGACGATGGCCGCGTGCTCGAGCAGCTCGGCAGCCAGCGTGTTGCTGCTCTCGAACAGGTCCAGGATCGCCGCCGTGGTCGCCACCTGGTTGAGCCGGCGCGTACCGACCAGCACCGCCGCGTGGCGCACGGAGGTACAGCGCACCTTCAGGCCGTAGCCCGCGGAGTTGACCAGGCGCAGCAGGCGAGCGGAGAGCGCAGGGTCGCTCTCCAGCACCAACACCACCTGCTCGATGCGCGCGTTGGACGTGCGCGTCAGCTCTTCCAGCCGCTTCGCGGCGACCGGGAAGGGCTTGGCGCCCACGATGCGCGCCGCGGTCGCGGCCAAGCTCTTGCTCGCTGCCTCCTCGGCGTCCTGGTCACGACCACCAAACCAGTCGTTCTCATCGCGACCGAAGTTACCTGGAGAGAGCGAAGCTGACACCGCTTGTACCTTTTCCCTTCAGCGTCCGGTTTTCAGCTCACTCGGCCGCCGAGGTCGCCGCTTGGTCCCCGTTGGCAGGAGCCTGGGCGCGGGCGGCTTCGGGCAGCGCGAAGAACTCGCGGGTGGAGAAGCGCGTGCCCTCCAAGATGACCTGAGCGCCCCGACGCGTCGTCGCGTTGACCACGATCGGCGCCAACAGGTTGACGGTCGCCGGTTGATTGGCGAGCGCGCACAGCACCACCATCACGGCCAGCGCCTCCTCGG
This sequence comes from Pseudomonadota bacterium, assembly GCA_023411445.1. Taxonomy (GTDB): domain Bacteria; phylum Myxococcota_A; class Polyangia; order Polyangiales; family Polyangiaceae; genus PMG-095. Next base: position 5,586 of record JAEYOT010000077.1, on the reverse strand, counting down.
GCCCGTCCACGCCCGCTTCGCGAGCGGCGGCTGCCACCGGCACGTCCGGGTACATGTCGCCGAAGGCGTGGGCCGACACGACGGGAAACGCGAGCTCCGGCGTCGTGACGGACTGCAGCCAGGCGATGTAGCCGCTGCCGTGGTGCGGAACCAGCGCGAAGCGCTGCTCCGTGGGGAAGCCGATGACGCCCTCCGGGAAGGAGAGCAGCTCGTCGTCGTTGATTTCGAGGGTTCCGAATCGCTGGCTTTGGATGTTCATGAGTGAATCCTGAAGGTCGGCTGTGCAATCAGAGTGCCAATGCTCGCGTGCCCTCGTCTGCGCGCGACGATGCCAACTCAGCGAGTCGACACCGCTCCGTGAGCGTGGAGAACGGCCGCCGGCGGTGAGCCTTAAGGCAAAGACTGCAGGGTTAGCTACGCGGCCGGGGCACAGGCCGGCGCTCGAGCCGCGCCCGGATCAGGTGCACGGCCTCGGCGTGCAGCTGGCAAACACGCGACTCCGTGACCCCGAGCACTTCGCCAATCTCACGCAGGCTGCATTCTTCTTGGTAGTGCAGGCCAAGCACCAAGCGGAGCCGCTCTGGTAAGGCGTCGATGGCGCTGGCGATGGAGCTGACCAGCTCCGCGCGCGAGGTCTGCACCTCCGGTGACGGCTCGAGATCCGCCGGCTCCATGCCGCTGGTCAGCTCGAGCCGGGCAAAGCCAGCGTCCGAGATCTCGGTCAGCAGCTCTTGGTAAGCCGAGAGCGAGAGCCCGAGCTCACCGGCCATCTCGTCCTCGTTGGGGGTGCGGCCGAGCCGCTGCGTCAAATCCGAGGCCGCTTCGGTGATGCGGCGAGACGCGCCGCGCAGCTTGCGCGACAAGGGATCGAGCACCCGCAGGTAGTCCAGGATGGCGCCACGCACGCGGTACGAGGCGTAAGCCTCGAAATGCTCTTCCTCCATGTCCTCGGTCCGGCGCTGCAGCGCTTCGGCCATGCCGACCCAGCCCGCGGACAGGATGTCGTCGAACGTGAGCGACGACGGCAGCGTGCGGATGGTGCGCATGGCGATGCGACGCACGAGCGGCATGTACCGGTCGTACATCTCGCGGTCGCCTTGCACCTTCGCGGCGCTGCGATTGGGCTGACTCACCAAGGACTCCAAACCAGGCTCATGCTTCTGCCGGGAGGACGGCGTCGACGACTGCTTCTACCGAGGCCTCGCGAATGTCCTCGGGCACGCGAGGACCATTACAAAGGTAAGCTATCGGAATATTGCTGGGAAGGGCCGCGTGCAGCACGCCGCCGGCTTCGACCGTCTCGTCCAGCTTGGTGATGACCACCTCCGTGGCGGCCGGAACCTCGTACAGCTCCGACAGGCGCCCGACGTCGCTCGCGCGCAGCCAAGCCGGCAAGGTGAGCAGGGCGTGCTTGACCATGTCGTCACCGATGCCCGAAAGGCAGTCCGGCAGCACCCAGCTGGAAGCGGCGGTGGAGCGACCAGCGGTGTCAACCAGCACGATATCAGCCGACATTTCAGCGAACGCACGCCGGAAGCTGCCGCGATCGTTCGCCACCTGGAACGGAATGCCCATCAGAGCCGCGTAGCGCTGCCACTGCTCCACCGCGCCCACCCTGAATGTATCCAACGTGATGACACCGACGCTGCGTCCCAAATCAAGACGCGCTCGGGCGGCCAGCTTAGCCAGCGTGGTCGTCTTGCCGGCGCCCGTCGGGCCCATGCAGGCGATGAGGGTGCGGCGGGGGTTCTGCATCAGGCTGCCGCTCACGGTGATGCGCTCGGCCAGGCGGCTCCGCAGAAACTCGGTCAGCTGCCCGCGGCCCTTCTTGGCGAACTTGGCAGCACCGCTGCCCAGCTCCTTGGCCAGCGCGCCCTCGATGCCCTTGGAGTGCAGCAGCGTGAGAGCGCGCTCGCGCGGCAGCCTGGCCTCGTTCAGCTCCTCCAGCATGGCGCGCAGCGACGTGAGCTCACGCTCCACCTCGCTCGCTGACATGCCGAGCACGGTGCCGTATTTGCTCTTGCCCTGACGCAACGAGCGCTGCTCGCCCGGCGTCGCCGCCAGCGCGCCGCGCTCGCGGAGCGGCAGCTCCACCGCGGTCGCCTCCTTCGATGCGAACGGCCATTTCAGGCCCTGCGGGGGCGCCGCCGTGACCTCCACGTAGTGCTGGCCCAAACCGCCTCCTCGGCCGTTGCTCACGCGACGGGTACCCTCGATGAGCGCGTTCGGCCCCAGCGTCGCCTTCACGGCGGACAGGGCTTCTTGCAGGTCGGCTCCTCGAAAATGCTGATACGTCATGGCTGGCTCCTACGCTGGGCGAGCGTGGTGATGGTGGTTTGGCGGGCAGGTGTCAGAAAGTTGATCAAGCGGCGGCCCTCCCCAGCCCGACCGTCTCGAACGGTCGAATGGCCACGTCGGGCTCCAGCTCGCGGAAAGAGAGGACGGCGAGCGACGGGCAGCGGCGCTCGGCGAAGGCGCGCAGGTAGCGGCGCACGTCGGGCGCGACCACCACGCAGGCAGGGCGGCCTGCTTGCGCCATGCGCTTGCTGGCAGCCTCCAGAGCTAGGCCCAGCTGGCGCGCCATCTCTGGGTCGAGCGCGCCGCCCGTGCCCTGCGCGATCTCGCGCAAGGAGCGGCGGAACATCTCCTCGACCGCCGTGTCCAGCACCAGGGCCGAGAGGGTGCCGTCGGCGCCCGTGAACTGCGCCGTGATCTGGCGCGAGAGGCGCTGGCGCGTCATCTCCGTGAGCTGCTCCGGATCGCGCGTAGCCGGCGCGATCTCGCTCAGCGCCTCCAGGATGGAGCGCAGATCGCGGATGGAGACGCCCTCCTTGAGCAGGTTGCGCATGACGCGGAGCACTTCACCGTTCGAGAGCAAATTCGGGACCAAGTCCTCGACCAGCTTGGGCGTGGTGCGCGAGAACACCTCGAACAGGTGCGCGAGCTCGGTACGACCGAGGATGTTGTGCGCGTTGCTGCGGACGACCTCGGACAAGTGAGTCGCGATGATGGTCGTGTGGTCCACGACCGTGTAGCCGAGCGCCTCCGCCAGCTCGCGATCACGGGCCGGGATCCAGCGCGCCGGTGTGCCGAAGGCGGGGTCTTTGGTGGCCTCGCCGTCGATCGGCGGCGCGGTGCCGGAGGCGTCCATCGCCAAGAGACGGCCGGCGCGCGTGGCGCCGCGGGCGATCTCGGTGCCCAGCATCAAGAAGCGGTACACGCCGGGCGGCAGCTGCAGGTTGTCGCGCACGTGCACCGGCGGGATCACGATGCCCAGATCCAGCGCCATCTGCTTGCGGAGCGCGGCGATGCGGTCCACCAAATTGCCACCCATCTGCGGATCCACCGACTGGACCAGCTCATAGCCAACCTCCAGTGCGAAGATGTCGAGCGGCAGCGCGGCGTCGATCTCCTCGCTCGAGCCCGGCTTCCGTGGCGGTTCCTTGGGTACGGTGGCGGCAGCCAGGGCCTCTGCCGCCTCCTTCTTCTTGGCGGCGCGCGCGGACAGAGCCAGCGCGCCAGCCAGCCCCAAGAACGGCAGCATCGGCATGCCGGGCAGGAGCGCGAACAGCGTCAACACCCCGGCGGTGGCCGTGACGGCGCGTCGACTGCCCAGCATCTGCGTCTGCAGGGCGCGGCCGAGCGGATCGCCCGTGGCCGAGCGGGTGACCACGACGCCCGCCGCGGTCGAGATCATCAGGGCGGGCATCTGCGACACCAGCGCGTCGCCGACCGAGAGGATCGAGAACGTCTCGGCGGCGTTGCCCAGGGACATGCCGCTGGCGAGGCCGATCATCAAGCCACCGACCAGGTTGATGAACGTGATCAGCAGGCCGGCGATGGCGTCGCCCTTGACGAACTTGCTGGCGCCGTCCATCGCGCCGTAGAAGTCGGCTTCGCGCTCGAGATCCTTGCGGCGCGCGCGGGCGACATCGCTCGTGATGTTGCCCGCATTCATGTCGGCGTCGATCGCCATCTGCTTGCCTGGCATGCCGTCCAAGGCAAAGCGCGCGGCGACCTCGGCGACGCGGCCGGCACCCTTCGTGATCACGACGAAGTTGATCACGACCAAGATCAGGAACACGACGAGACCGACGACCACGTTGCCGCCGACCACGATCCGCCCGAAGGTCTCGACCACACGGCCGGCAGCGCCGTGCCCTTCGTGGCCGTTCATCAAGATCAGGCGCGTGGTAGCGACGTTCAGGCTCAAGCGCAGCAGCGTCGCGACCAAAATGACGGCCGGAAACGAGCTGAACTGGAGCGGGCTCTCCATGAACAGGCCGATCAAGAACACGCCGATCGACACCGCCAAGCTGACGGCGAGCAACGCGTCGATCATCGCGCCCGGGAGCGGCAGCACCATCATCAGCACGATGCCGACGATGCCGAGCGCGATCGCTAGCTCGGCATTGGCGCCGCGTTGGCCGCTGGTCGAAGGAGGCGTGGGAGCCTGGCTCACGGCGCCCGAGGCTGCTAGAAGCGTGCCAGCTTGTTCAGTGATTCTGCCGCGCGCGACCGCGCATGATCCCGCGCTTTTCGCGGGCGGCGCGCGCGCCTACCGTTCGCTACAGCCGACGACAGGGAGTAACTCATGACACTGCGTCAACGCGTTGACAGGGCCCTCCTCGCAACCGCCACCCTGCTGCTCAGCTCGCTCGCGAGCGGGCAGACGCTCGAGCGGTTGAGCGACAAGCCCTGCCGCGCCATCGCGCTCGACAAGGAGCCCTTCTGGGCCGCGCTCGGTGATGACGTGGTGACGGTGGGCGATCGAAAGGGTATCCACGACGAGAAGCTGCCGGATCCGCTGCGCGGCGCCGGCCTGTCGCTCGGCGTGTTCTTCGGGCGGGACTACCGCGTGCGCATCGCCGGCACCGCGCGCACACCCAAGGGTGACGAGGTGCGCTACTTCCGCTCCTTGCCCGGCGGTCTCAGGCCCGCGCCGGACGAGCTCGGCCCGCTGGGCAAGCCGGGCGCGCCTGGCCTGGTCGCGCTGCTCGGCACCGCCGATCCGGAGATCGTGTGCCGCCCCGGCGAGCGCTGTTTGATCAAGACGATCCGCGGCTGGGCCAAGGCGTCGTCACCGGCCGGGCTGGAGCGCGTCGGCTTGGCGGTGGGCGGCGGCTGGGGCATCGCCGGCAACACCTTCTATCGCTTGGAGAAGGACTGGCGAGCGCTGCCGGCTGGTCCCTGGGCGAAGGCGACCGACGGCTTCGTGCGCGACGAGCACGCCTGCGTGGTCGAGCATGGCAGCAGCCGCATGCATCACTTCGACGGCACGGCCTGGCGCTCTTCCCCTTCCCCGGTGACCGGCCCCCGCTCGCTGTGGGGCGACGCGGAGACGCTCTGGATCGCAGGAGACGCCGGCGCCGCTGCCTTCGACGGCGAGAAATTCCGAGCCGTGAAGGGCGCCCCGCAGCGCATCGCCCAAGTGCTGGGTCGCAGCCGCAGCGACGTGTGGCTGTGCGGCGCCGAAGGCGTGTACCGCGTGCGCTGAGGCTAGCGCAACACGCAACCCATTGGTTGCATCAATTCCGCACCCGTGCCGATGCCGAGCCGCTGCGCCACGGCCTTGCTGCCGAAGTT
>JAEYOT010000102.1 GCA_023411445.1 Pseudomonadota bacterium | reverse complement strand
CTCCAGCGCCATGCCGAGCAAGGGCTGTAACATCCCGGCAGAGCAGGAGCTCAACAAATGGGTCGAGCAACCGAAGCTGAACGTGTCCGGCGTGGACCGCCAGTGGTGGGTGTGGCTGCCGACTGATTACGATCCCAAGCGCGCCTACCCGCTGGTCTTCAACTTCCACGGCTGCGGCAGCTCGGACAACATCGTCCCGATGCAGCGTGTCGCCGGTGACGACGCGATCTTGGTGCGCGCCGCCGGTATCAGTAACAACACCTGCTATGACTCGAGCCCCAACGGCAACGACGTGAAGTTCTTCGACCAGATGTTGGAGGAGCTGCTGGGTAAGCGCTGCGTGGACTCGTCGCGCGTGTTCGCCACCGGGTACAGCAGCGGCTCGTGGCTAACGAACACGCTGGAGTGCGTGCGCGGGGATAAGCTCCGTGCCACCGGTACCGTCTCCGGCGGCAGGTCTGGCGGCAACAACAACTGCAAGGGCAAATTCGCGCGCATCTTCATCCACGACCGCAGCGACATGGACAACACGATCGAGATGGGCAACGACGCCGAGCGCGCGCGCTTGGTCACGCAGAACAACTGCTCGAACGAGACCATGCCCTACGATCCAGCGCCGTGCGTCGCGCATCAGGGCTGCGACCCGGGCTACCCGGTCATCTGGTGCCAGACGACGGACAAGGGGCACGCCCGGCAGGACGCGATGGCGCCTGACGCTTTCTGGAAGCTGTTCTCGTCCTTGTGACCGCGGCGCTTGCAGCTGGCATCCGCGGCAGCTTCCGCGCGTCGTGTTAGAAGGGCGCCAATGGGTCGCTTCCCGTTTCCGCAAAACCAACGCCTCCCTGGCTTGATCTACCCGCGCGGCGCGGACGCAGAGGACGCGCGCCGGGCGTTCCTGCGCTTCCGGGAAGAGATCGTCACCTCGGCCGGAGCTCGCGGCTTTCTGCGCACGCGCCGGCCAGACACGCCGGACGGCATCGTGGACTCGACGGTCTCCGAGGGGATCGCCTACGGCATGATCATCGCCGTCATGTTCGACGATCAGCCGCTGTTCGACGGGCTGTGGCAGTACGCGCTCTGCTTCTTGAACGAGAGCGGCCTGATGAGCTGGTACATCGCGCCGGACGGCTCGCAGGTGCTCGGCAGCGGTGGCGCGACGGACTCCGACGAGGACATGGCCTGGGCGCTGGTGATGGCGCACCGACAGTGGGGCGGACGCGGCTCGCTCTCCGAGACATACCTGAGCCACGCCCGGCGCCAGATCGATCGCTTGTGGGAGACGGAGGTGGACCACGGTGCCTACGCCGGCATGCTGCTGCCAGGCGACGAGTGGCGGGGTCAGAACGTGTTCAACCCCTCCTACTTCGCGCCCCACCAGTACCGATTGTTCGGCGAGGTATCTGGCAACGTGGACGGCTTTCGCAGCGTCATCGATCGCGGCTACCGCATCATCGAGAGCTGCCTGACACCCGCGCGCGGCAATCACGAGAACGGCTTGGTCCCTGCGTGGTGCGACGCTGACGGCAACCCGGTCGAAGCCTTCCCAGGCGCCATGACCAACTACCAGACGGACTCGGCGCGTCTCCCCTTCCGCCTGGGTCAGGACTTTGCCTACCACCGCGACGCGCGGGCGCGCGCCTACTTGGCCAAGACGAGCGCCTTCTTCGCTGACATCGGCGCCGATCAGATCGGCGATGGGTACGCCCTGTCGGGCGAGCCGGCGCCGGATCCGCGCACCGTGCAGCCAAACCCCGGCTCCGCCGTGTTCGTCGGCTCGGCCGCGGTCGGTGCCCAGCACGACGAGCGCTACCAGAGCTTCGTGGACGCCGCCTACGAGCGGGTCAAGACGGGCAAGCTGCTGGCTCGAAGCCGCTACTACAACCACTGCTGGACCGTGCTGTCGCTCTTGATGCTCACGGGAAACCTCCTGGACTACCCGGAGCCGTGAGCCGGCGTTAGGCTTGACCTCGTCATGCGGGTCAGCCGGCGCCAAGTGGTCAAATATTCGCTGGGAGCGGGAGCGCTCGGGCTGTGCGGCGCGGTTGGCTACCGCGAGTGGCAGCGACGGCGCTACGTGCCAGAAGCGCCGCTCGTCGAGGATCGCCCCGGCTTGTTCGCCGCGCCCGGCGCGAAGGTGACGCAGCGACGTCGGCTGGGGCGAACCAACCTGCAGGTGTCGGTCGTCGGCATCGGCGCGGGCGGCCTAGATGGGCCGAAGCCGATCGCGCGCGCCGTCGACAAAGGGATGAACTACATCGACACGGCCATCTGCTACGGGGACTCGGAGAAGGTCATCGCGCGAGCGCTCCAGCTCAACCCGGGTCTCAGGCAGAAGTTGATCATCGCCACCAAGTGGGACGTCGGCCACAACTGGAAGAAGTCCGAAATCCTGGACACGCTGAACGACAGCTTGAAGCGGCTGGGCGTCAGCGAGATCGACATCATGCAGCTCCACTGGCTCGGCGGCGGGCACAAGTCGCCGGACGATGGCTTCAATCGCCTGGACAACCCGGAGCTGTACTTGGCGATGGAAGAGGCGAAGAAGGCCGGCAAGGTCCGCTTCTTCGGCGCCACGTCCCACGCCGGCGCGCGCAGCAAGATCCTGAAGCACGCCATCGACAAGGGCCGCTTCGACATGCTGCTCGTGAAGATGAACGTGCTGGACTACGAGAGCGCGGACCTTCCCTCGCTGCTCGCCCACGCCAAAGCGAAGGACGTGGGCGTGGTGGTGATGAAGTCGCAGCCCGCTGGAGACCGCGTGCCTCATGGCTACGAGAAGAGCAAATACAGCATCTTCCAAGCCAACCTCCGCTGGGTGCTGGAGCACGACGTAGCTTCGGTGGTCCACTCCAAGATCGGCACCGACGCGAGCTATCAAGATCTGGCCATCGGCGCCGTGCAAGAGCGCTTCAGCGAGCTGGATCGGGCGCTACTCCACCGCTACGCGAGCGCGCTCAGCCCCGAGTACTGCCGCGGCTGTGAGGGTGAGTGCACGGACGCCTGCCCCGCCGGCGTGGCCATCCCGCACGTGGTGCAGTTCGCGATGTACCACGAGCAGTATGGCTGGCACGAGCGCGCCCGTCACCACTACCGTGAGCTGCCGCTGGCGCGGCAGTGGTCGGAGGCCTGCCTCAGCTGCTCCCGCTGCAGCGACGCCTGTCAGTACGGCTTCGATGCAGCGGGGCAGGTCAAGCTAGCCAAGCAACTGCTCGGCTAGCAGCTAGCCACGAGGCTTCAGCCCTTCAGCTTGCGCGCGCTGGCCAGCTTCACGCACAGCGCCACGACATCCATCGCGGTCTCCACCTGCGACGCGGGCGGCAGCGAGGGCGCGACGCGGATGTTGCGGTTGCGCGGATCTTTGCCCAGCGGGAAGGTCGCGCCGGCGGGGGTGAGCTTTACGCCCGCTTCGTCCGCCAGCTTCACCACCTCGCTGGCGCAGCCGTCCAACGTGTCCAAGCTCACGAAATAGCCGCCGCGCGGCTTGGTCCACGCCGCCAGGCCAGTGCCGCCCAGCTCGCGCTCGAAGATGTTGGTCACCGCCTCGAACTTCGGGCGCAACAGCGCAGCGTGCTTCTGCATGTGCGCCTTCACGCCGGCCGCGTCCTTGAAGAAGCGAACGTGGCGCAGCTGGTTCATCTTGTCCGGGCCGATGGTCTGAATCGCGAGGTGCTTCTTGGCGTCGGCCACGTTGGCGGCGCTGGTGGCCAAGCAAGCGACGCCCGCGCCAGCGAAGGAGATCTTCGAGGTGGAGGCGAACACCAGCGGCCGGTTCGGGTTACCGGCCCTGGCGCTGGCAGCGATGATCTCCACGAGCGGATCGGTCGTGTCGTACAGGTCGTGGACGGCGTAGGCGTTGTCCCAGAACAGCCGGAAATCCGGCGCCGCGGTCTTCATGGCCGCCAAGCGCTCCACGGCTGCTGCCGAGTACGTCTCACCGGTGGGGTTCGAGTACTTCGGCACGCACCACATGCCCTTGATGCTGGCGTCCGCCGCCACCAGCTTCTCCACCGTCGCCAGGTCGGGCCCGCTGGCGTCGATGTCGACCGGGATCATCTCGATGCCATGGTGCTGGCAAATAGCGAAGTGTCGATCGTAACCCGGGCTCGGGCACAAGAACTTGATCTTTGATTTGGACCAGGGACCTTCGCCGTCAGGCACGCCGTGAAGCAAAGCGCGCACGACCGCGTCGTGCATCATGGTCAAGCTGGAGGCGCCGCCCACGATCACGTTGGCCGGCGAGGTGTCCAGCAGCTCCGCGAAGATCGCCTTCATCTCCGGCAGGCCGTCGAGGCCGCCGTAGTTACGACCATCCGTACCGTCTGCCGCCTTGTAGTCGGTGGCGCTGAGCACGGTGCTCAAGGCGTTGGCCAGATCGAGCTGCTCGTTCGACGGCTTGCCGCGCGTCATGTCGAGCTTGAGGCCCTTCTGCTTCAGGTCGGCGTAGCTCGCTTCGAGCTGGGGGAGGCTTGCGACGAGTTCTTGGGGTTGGGTAGGGGTGAGGGATGACACGGCGCTCGTCCCTTTAACAGAAACTGAGCGCGCGGCGAGCCAGCGACAAAATTGTGCGAATTCCTTGCCTAATTCGCAGGACGGCGCCGCCGACGCCGCCCGAGCAGCGCCGCCGGCAAGAGCGCGAGCCAGGCGCCAGCGCCCGGTGAGGGGGCGCCCGCGCGACAGGCACACGAAGCCTCCTCCTCGGGGCTCGCGGA
>JAEYOT010000899.1 GCA_023411445.1 Pseudomonadota bacterium | reverse complement strand
GAGCAGCTCTGGGCGCTCCGTCCCCGTGCGCGGTGACGACGTGGACAGCGCCTCCAGCACCTCGGCGTGCAGCAGCTGGCGGCGCGGCTTCAGCATGGCTTCGTAGGCGGCGTCGCGGATCAGGGCGTGACGAAACTGCCACGTCTCTTGATCTTCCAGCGTGGGCGCCGGCTCCACCAAGCCTTGCGTGGCCAGGCGCTGCAGCAGCTGCGCGCCTTGCTCGCTGCTGAGCCGCGCGGCGCGACACAAGAGCGGCAGCTCGAACTCGCGGCCAATCGTCGCCGCCACCTCCAGCGGCGCCCGATCGGCGCCCACCCGGTGCAGCTGAGCGGCGAACAGGTCCCGCAGCGAGGTCGGGATCGGCGCGTCGCTCTTGACGCCTTCACCTGGCCCGAGCCGCAGCGCCCGCACCACGTGTTCCAGGAACAGCGGGACGCCGTCGGCGCGGCTCAAAATGCCCTCGAGCAGCGCGGGCTCCAGCTGCTCGCGACCGCTCGCTCGGCTCACGAGCTCCGCGGACTCCTCGCGCGTGAGCGCGCCGAGCTGCAGCACGGTGACGTGTGGCCCGGCCAAGCCCGGCCGCGAGAACTCGGTGCGAGCGCTCACCAAGAGCGCCATCCGGAAGTTGTTCAGGCGCGCGGCCAGGCGCTCGAGCAGCTCGAGCGTCGAAGCGTCCGCCCAGTGAGCGTCCTCCAGCACGATCACCTGCGGCACCTTCTCGCTGTAGCGCTGCAGCAGCTGCAGCACCTTGGTGAGCGTCGCTTCTCGCCGCTTCTCCGGGCTCTCCCAGGCGGGCGGCAGCTCGCGCTCGCTCAGCGGCACGCGCAAGAGCGTGTCCATGTACGGCAGCACGTCCGCCGGAGCCAAGCCGAACGCGTGCAGCTGGCTCTGAGCGCGAGCCAGGCGTTCGTCCGCGAGAGAGCCCTTGAGCCCGAGCAGCTCGGTCAGCAGGTCGCCGATGGGTGACAGGGGCGTGTGGCTGGTGTCGGGCGTCGCACGCACGCTGGTCCAGCGCAGCTTGTCGCCCAGCTCCTCTCGCACCGCGTCGAGCAGGCGCGACTTGCCGATGCCAGGCTCACCCTGGAGCAAGACCAGCTTGCCGGCGCCTTGCGTCGCCTTGCGGCACACGCTGAGCAAAAGTGACTTCTCCTCCTGGCGTCCGATCAGCGGCAGCGCATGACGCGAGCGGTGGGCGGAGCTCAAGCGCAGCAGCGTGCGGTAACCGAGGCTGACGCCGGCCAGGCTCACGCTAGAAGGCTCGCCCAGCTCTACGCCGCTCTGCAGCACGTCTACCGCGGCGCTGCTCACGATCACCTGGGACTCGGGCGACGAGTCACGCAAACCCTGGACGGTGCGCAGCAAGCTGCCGAGCTCCAGCTCGCGCGCGCCCTCGTGCTCGAGGATGACGGCCGTGCCCGCGTGGATCGCCACGCGCACGGCGATGGCAGCGGCGGCGCCGATCGCGTCCGCCCAGGCCTTGACGCGCAGCGCAGCACGCGCGGCGCGCAGGCCCGAGTCCTCGTGCGGGGTGGGGTAGCCGAAGCACAGCACATACTGTTGCCCGACCGCGGCTTGCACGGAGCCGCCCTGCTCGTCCGCCGCTCGCTCCAGCTGGCGCCGGTACTCTTGGCGGAACTGCAGCATCAGCTCCGGATCGTCGGCGCCCGGTGCCAGAGTCAGCTCGCACGCCATCAGCACGACTTGCCGACGCTCACCGCGTCCGCTGCCCGGACCCATGCCGGTGCGCTGCGACTGGTCGATGATGGCCTGGAGCGCCTGCGCCACCGCCTCCGCGCTCGTTTCGCGGTCTTTCGGCGATTTGGCGAGCAGGCGCTGCACCAGCTGCGACAAGCTGAGCGGCACGTGCGGCACGAGCTCGTGCAAGGCGGGCGGCGTCATCACCCGCACGCGGTGCAGCGTATCCTGCAGGTCTTTCCCGAGGAACGGCGACTCACCCGCCACGAGCTCGTGGCAAAGCACGCCGAACGAGAACAAGTCCGAGCGCGCGTCGGTGGCTTGGCCCAAGCTCTGCTCGGGCGACATGCTGTGCGGCGTGCCGGTCAGGCCGCGGCCGCTAGGTGACGGCTCGCTGTCGCGGCTGGAGATACCAAAGTCCGTGATCTTGGCGACACCGAACGGCGTCAGCATCACGTTGTCCGACTTGAGGTCACGGTGCACCACGCCGCGCTCGTGGGCGGCGGCCAAGCCTCGCGCGACCTGGAGCAGGATGCGCAGCGCCTCGTCGAGCTTGAGCCCGCGCCGCCTGGCCTTGAACAACGTCTCCCCGCCCACGTACTCCATCACGATGAAGTCGTGCTCGTCCGTGCTCAGGAAGTCGTACACACGGCACACATTGGGGTGCTCGATCGCTGCCGACAGCCGAGCTTCGGTCAGCTCCGTGCCCTTCGGCAACTGCTTGATCGCGACGCGCCGGCCGAGCACGGGATCGTGAGCGAGCCAGACCTTGCCTTGACCGCCGCGTCCTAGCAGCTGCTCAATCTCAAACCGGCCGACCTGTCGTTGCTCGTCCTCATGCGCGCGGGGACCGGCGCTTTCGAGCGTGAGCGGGGGCAGCTCCTCGCGATCGAAGGTGCGCGGGGGCGCGGCGTCATCCCGTCCGGCCCGGCTGACCAAGGTCGTATCCACGGTCGTCGGCAGGGCTTCGCCTTCCGGATTCGACCGACTACCCGTGGGTTCGGATTCTGAAACACCCATCGCG
>JAEYOT010000882.1 GCA_023411445.1 Pseudomonadota bacterium | reverse complement strand
CGCCGCGCGCTCTTGCTGCGCGCGCTCGTCGCGCGCGACGCCTTGCCGGAGACGCTGCGCCGCAGCGGCTGCGAGGTGGACGTGGTGGCGGCGTACGAGACACGCGCGCTACCGGACGCCGCCGCCGAGCTGCGCCGTCTGATTCAAGACGGCGGCGTGGACGCCATGATGTTCACTTCCAGCTCCACGGTCAGCTCGACGTTGCAGGCGTTGGGCGCGGACGGCGCCGAGCTGCTGCGGCGCGTCGCCTTGGCCAGCATCGGGCCGATCACGACGAAGACGCTCCAAGCGGCGGGGCTCGCGCCAACCGTGCAAGCCAGCGTCTACACCGTGGAGGGTACGCTGGACGCGCTCGAGCAGCACTTCAGCGCAGCAAACTAGCCTCGCCCGCCACCAGGCGATCGACCTCCGCGGCCGAAACGCGGTTGTAGTCACCCGGGATGGTCTGCTTGAGCGCGCCAGCCGCTACGGCGAACGCCAGCGCCCGCTCCGCCGAGCGGCCTGCCAGCACCGCGAAGATGAGCCCGGCCGTGAAAGCGTCGCTGGCGCCGATGGCTTCGACCACCGAGACGGGGTAGCGCACGGACTCGAACAGCGTGTTACTGCCGCGCTCGTACAAGAGGCCACTCCAAGCGTTCTCGCTGGCGGAGACGCGCTCTTTGACGGTCATGGCTACCATCTGCGTGCCAAATTCGCCCGCGACGCGCTCGGCCAGCTGGCGGTAGCTCTCACTGCTGCCGGTCTCGCCCGTGCGCTCCGCGCGATTGCGGGTCACGCCCAGGCCGTAGCGGATGTCGTCCTCGTTGGCGAACACGATGTCCGCGTGAGCCAAGAGGGGCCGCAGCACGCGCTGCGCTTCTTCGGGCGACCACAGCTTGGCGCGATAGTGGACGCCGAAGCTCACGGTCACGCCGGCGCGCTTGGCCGCCGCCAGCGCGGAGGCCGTACAGGCTTGCGGCTTGGGTCCAAGCGCAGGCGTGATGCCGCTGACGTGGAACCAGTGCGCCCCCTCGAACACTCGCTCCCAAGCTACGTCCTCCGGCTCCAGATCCGTGATTGAGGAGCGTGCGCGATCGTAGACGACGGTTGAGCTTCGCGGATGGCTCGCGCTCTCGGCGAAGTAGATGCCGACGCGGTCGCCGCCGCGCACGACGTGGGCCGTGTCCACGCCCTCCGCCTTGAGCGAGCGCAGCGCCGCGTCGCCGATGGCGTGCGCCGGCAAGCGCGTGACGAAGCTGCTGTGCAGCCCGAGCCCTGCCAAGCCCACCGCGACGTTGGCTTCTCCACCGCCGAAGGTCGCGCCCAGCACGGGCGACTGCATGAACCGCTCGTTGGCGGGCGGGCTGAGCCTGAGCAGGATCTCTCCGAACGCGACCGTCTTCTTCATGGGATTGCGGGCGGCGTAGGCGGGCGCGGCGGCTCGGCCCCAGCCGCCAGACAGTCTGCGGGGGAAGCAGGCGGATCTCAAGCGGCGATCGAGCCGGTAAGGCTCTGGACTTTACGCCGCCCCCGGTCTGGCGAAGGGTGGCGCGCGGCTAGCCATGAGCGACGAGACGCCCCAACACTACAAGCTGTGCAGCGAGTGTAAGAAGCCCATCGCCTTCTTGAGCGACTATTACCGCTGTAGCGTCTCCACCTGCAATCGCAAGCGCACTGGCTTGTTCTTCTGCTCCGTGCCGTGCTGGGACGCGCACGTGCCGATGATGCGCCACCGCGACGCTTGGGCCGAGAAGGCCAAGGCGCCGAGCTTGGAGCAGTACCGACAGGAGCTGGCCGAGGAGGCCGAGGCGGAAGCGCGAGAGGCAGTGCGCATGGAAGCTGACGAAAAAGCACGACGCATCGTGGGTCTTTCGGACGATGGCATCCCCAAGGACGTGCTTGTCGTCGTCTCCAAGCTCAAGGCTTACATCAAGGCACGCGGCGGCATGAGCACGTCGGACGGCGTGGTGGAGGTGCTGTCGGCGCACCTACGCAAGCTGTGCGATCAAGCGATTGGGCACGCCGGCACCGCCGGTCGCAAGACGGTGATGGACCGCGATTTCGAAGCCGTGCTGCGCAAGGAGTAGCGGCTAGACGGCGAGTGTGCCGAGCCAGCGCATGGGGCCGCCCAGTGCGCACTCGACCGTCACCTGGCGCGCCTGGAGCGCCGCCATGAAGCGCTCGCGCAAGAGCGCGTCCAGCGGCTTGGTGTGCCCGCGCTGCAGCGCTTGGGGTGAGAGCTCGAACACCGTAGCTAGTGCGTCCGCCAAGGCGGCCACGAAGGCCGGGCCGTAGCTGCTTCCGGGGGCGCGCTCGGCGTCGGGTCCCAGCCACGTCACGTAGTGCGCGATAGGGCGCGCCTGCGAGTCACGACGGCGTTGGTCCGTGAAAGCCGTCGCGAAGAACGGCTGCCCCTGGCCGACGCCGAGCGCACCGCGCAACAGCAGCGGCGCGGGCCCTGGCTCCACGTTGGCGTAAATGCGACGATGCAGCGCGTACCAGCCCTCGCTCAGGATGGGCGGCGGCTGCAGCATGAAGCAGTAGTCCCAATCGCGCCCGCGCGTGCGGTACAGCACGTCGCCCAGCTGCAGCGTGAGCGTCTCAGTCATGGCTCAGCCGCGTCTTGAAGTAGGCGCGCTCGGTCTCGCGGCTGGATAGCTCGGCTCGCAAGGCATAGGCCGCAGCGTCCAGCGCCTTGCCGCGCTTGGCCGCGGCCAGCTGGCGCTGCCGCAGCTTCTCTGCGCCGACGGTGAGGCCCTCCTGCGTGCGCAGCGCCTTTAGCAGCACCGTGAGCACGCGGTACTTGGACGGCAAGAAATCATCCAGCTTGTCGATCGCCTCCGTGACCCCGCGCATGACGGTAAGCAAGGTCGCCAGCGTGCCCCAGACGCGGCCGCGCCCCGTCTTCTCCGCCACCTGCGAGAGGGCGCCGAGCAGCACGATGGGGGCGATGGCCGTGAGCCCGAGGCTCTGGTGTGCGTCCAGCACGCGCTGGCCGTCGCCGCGCACGGCGCTGAGCAGCAAGAACTCGCTGCCGAAGCTGGTCCCGCCGCCGACCGCCTTCTGGATACCCGAGATCTGATCGGCGGCGCCTTCACGCAGCTGCTGCGCTAGCGTGAGCGCCGTAGCTTGCTCGCCGAGCAGGTCCGCCTTGGAGAACGCGATCAGCCACTGCTGCGGAAAATCCGGCGCTTGTCCCAGCGCGGACAGCTCGTTCGTGATGCGGCGGATCTCCGCGCGGAACTGGTCCAGCAAGCTGCGCGCGTAGGTGAGGCCCTCGCGCTGGTAGCGCTCGGAGTCGATCAGCAAGATGGCGGCGTGGCTCTCCAGCAGCTGCTGCAGCGCCTTGCGGCGCGCGGTGCGCTCCGCCTCGTCGCTGGGCGCCGTTTCCCACCAGCCGCCCGGGTAGTCGTACCAGACCACGTCCAGGCTCGGCGTCGGTAGCTCGTGCACCTTCAAGCCGAAGCGCAGCGTGTCGAAGCCGTCCGTCCCGATCGGGAAGTCCCCACCCTCCAGCCGGTAGTAGCGGGAAAGGAGCAAGCTGCCCTGCGCCGCGTCCGCGGCTTCCAAGCGATAGCCGTGCTGCTCTTCGAAGGCGTGGCGCTGTTGGTTGCCGAAGTAGCTGGCCAAGAGCGTCGTCTTGCCGGCGCCCTTCATTCCGAACAAGGCGACGCGCACTTCGGGCCGGCCTGGCATGCCTCAAGCAAAGCCACCGGGCGTCCGTTCGTCAAGCCGCGCGCCGCCGATTTCGGCCTCGCCGTCGGTCGTGCTACTCCATCGGACATGGCGAGCGCGACACTTGCGTCACACGACGGTGAAGAGGTGCTGTTCGAGGGCCGCGCCGCGCTCGTCCCCAGCGTCTCCACCCTGGTGCTCGCGGTGCTCACGCTGGGGCTGTGGCTCATCGTGCGCTGGTTTCAGACGCTGGAGCGGAGCTACCGCATCACCAGCCGTCGCATCGTGGTGGAGACCGGCGTGCTGTCGAAGAAGCTCGAGCAGATCGATCTGTACCGCGTGGCGGACTACACGGTGGAGCGCCCGTTCGGTCAGCGCATCATGGGCACCGGCAACCTGCTACTGAAAACGCTGGACAAGACCACGCCAGAGCTGAACGTGCTCGCGATCAAGACGGACGTGGTGGGGCTGTACGAGCGGGTACGAGCCGCCACGGAGGCCGACAAGGCGCGGCGCGGCGTACGCCTGGTGGACTACGAGTCCGGCTCGCTCGGCAGCTGACCGAGCTCGACCCGCAGGAGCGCGAACTTGTCGTTCAGGTTGCGATCCGTGAGCTGCTCGACGCTCGCGCCGCGCCCGAGCTCGCTCTTGAGCGCGCCGATGCGGCGGTGCTCGGTGACGAAGAACAGCACGCGCGTGCCTGCCTTTTGCTGTTGGCGTAGCCAGCTCTTGAGCTTCTGCCCGGAAGACACGAACGCCGGCAGCCGATTGCCTGTGTAAAAGTTCTCGCCCTTCCAGTTCATCTGGTAGGCGACGATGGGCTGCTCCGGGCCGACGCGAGCCCGGTAATACTCCAAGAACAGCTCGCGCTGACCGAAGTGCGGAGCGAGTCGCGGTAAGTAGAGCCACAGCGTGTAGGCGGCGAAGGTCACGCCCAGCGCCAAGAGCGCCGCCGCTGCGTGCGCGCGCAGGCGCCGGAGCGCGAGTCCGGCCGTGAGCAGCGCGCCCACGGCGCCGAAGGCGAAGCCCCAGGCTTCGAACTCCAGCGTCTGCGGCCAGCTGCGCTTGTAGTTGTACGTGATGAGGTGCAGTAAGCGCGCGGAGCCAGGGACGTCACCCGCGTAGCTGGTAGCGAGGTCGCGCGCGACCAGCAGGGTGAGCAGCGCCGCCGGTACTGCCAGCACGGACAGCGTCGCATCTTCGGTGGCAGGCGCAAGACGTCCACGCACGGCGAGCACCAGGCACACCAGGCCGGCGACTGCGGCGCTCGCAGCGACCCAGAGCTCGCCGTCGTCCGTGCTCGCCGTGAGGCCGCTCAGGGCGCCGCCTTGGAGCCGCAGCGCGCCGTAGAGCAAGAGCGCCGTGCCGACGCCGAGCAGCGCGAGGTAGCGGATCAACGCGCGCCCGGCGGGCAGCGAGCCGAGCGCGCGATCTACCAGCAGCCCTGCGGCAACGGCCAGGGGCGGCGTGCACGGCAGCGCGTAATGATGAAACTTGGTCAATGACACCGTGAACAACGAAAATGAGAGCGCCAGCCACAGCACGCTCACCGTCGCAAGCTCGCGCCGGCCCGGCGCGCCGTCCGCGCGTGGCTCGAGCAGGGGCGCGAGCCCGACGACAGCTAGGCCCGTCCAGGGGAACAAGCCGTAGCCCAGCTGCCACAGGTAGTAGCGGATCGACGTGTCTGTGCCGGCGTTGGTATCGTGCACGTGCACGAACGCGCGCTTGTACATGTCGTGGAACAGCAGGCGATCCGTGAACGGCTCGCCGTGCCGCATGTACGCCTGCACGTACCAGGGCAGCGCCACCGCGGCGAAAATCAGCCCTAGCCCGGCTAGCTCCGTATGCGTGAGCTCACGCCAGCTGCGCCGCGCGACCAGCACCGTCGCCACCACGACCAGCGGCAACACCAGGCCCGGCGCGCCCTTGGCCAAGGTCGAGAGCGCGACGAAGTACCAGGCGCCTAGGTAGAGCAGGCGCTTCAGCCGGCGCTCCCCGCGATTGAGGTGAAGCAAGTAGCCCAGCGCTGCGCCAAAGACGGCGGCGCCGAGCGCTGGCTGGAACATGGCGTTGGCCGGCTGCGCGCCGCGGCATGCGGCATTGCCCGGCAAGCCGCAGTTTTGCATGCCGGAGCCGGCGAACAGCTCGTCCAAATGCCAGCGGAAGCCGTAGGGCGGCGCGACCAATTGGAGCGTGACGTTGCGCGAGACCAGGTAGCAGAGCTGCGGCAGCGTGCTCAGCAGCACGAGACCCAGCAGCAGGTGACACAGCGAGACACGCAGCACACGCCCTCGCAGCGCCACGCCCAGCACCGGCGCGGTCTCCTTCGGATCGGTGAGCAGGGCTAGCCCGAACAAGGACAGCGCCGCCGTGAGCGGCGCCGCGTACGGCATGTCGGTCATGCTCTGGTGCGAGAGCAGCGACCAGTACGGCATGCACAGCAGCACGAGGCCGGAGCAGAAGCCGGCGCGCGCGCCGGCCGCTTTGCGCACGAAGCGATAAAAGCAGTAGCTGGAGAACAGCGTAAGCAGCCCCCC
>JAEYOT010000078.1 GCA_023411445.1 Pseudomonadota bacterium | reverse complement strand
GTCTTTGCGCTGTCCGTGGCATCAGCTGAGGCGACAGCGCCGCGCGTGCGTGGCTTGGCTCGAGCGGCCGAGTGGCTCGCGCACGAGTCTCGGTCGAAGACCATCCTGCTCGTCCCCAGCGCCTGGCAAGGCCACTCCGAGCTCGATCACGTCACGTATCGGGCGGTGACGCTCAGCGCTCCCGCGGCTGCGGAGCCGGCGGTTGCCGCCCCTCAGCAGATGAGCTCGCGCGCTGAGCCGGCGCCTGCGCAGCCGGTGCAGGTGCTCGTGGGGCCCATCATCGGCAGGCCACATCCCGGGAGCGACGTTGAAAAGCTGCTGCACGAGCGGCTCACTGCCGACGCCGAGCTGCAGAGCTTGTTCGAGTTCAATCAACCGCTCAAGTTGCCGGACGCCAAGCGCTACATCGCGGACTTGGTTTGGCGGCAGGGCGGCCTGGTGATCGAGGTCGACGGCGACGAGCACTGTCGTCCCCGCAAGTATTACCTGGATCGAGATCGCGACTACCGGATGTTCATGAGCGGCTACATCACGCTGCGGGTGACCAACTCGGAGGTGATCGCAAACCTGGAGCAGGTGCTCACGAAGATTCGTAACGTGGTGAGCCGGTTGAAGGCTCAGCAATAGGTACGGGTGAACGCAGATGGCATACCAAGCTAGTCCCAAACAGGCGTTGTTCCTCTGGAGCCTGATCACGTCCGAAGAGGCACAAACCCAAGGTGTAGGGTGGAGCAAGACGCGCCCTGAGCTCACGCCCAGCGAAAAGCGGGAGCTCGTGGATCACGGGCTCTTGCACCTGGAGAAGCGGGGGCGTTCCCAGTTCCTCACACCCACGGACAAAGCGTGGGCCTGGGCAGCCGCTACGACTGACGTGAAGCTGCTACGCCCGCGAGCGTCGGTGGAGGCCGAGGTGCTCGAGTCGCTACTTCACCGCCTTCTTCCCCTGCTGCGCCAGCGCGATATCGCTTTGGCAGAGCTACTCGCCCCCTTGCGGTCGGCGGAAGCAGCGAGCGATGCCGCAGCGCTACCACCGCCAGCTGAACGTCTCAATGGCTCGGGCGACCATGGCTCGGTGTCGGCGCGTATCGAGAGCGCGTGCCTGTCGCTTGCGGGAGGTGCGCGCAAGACGCGCGTGCGGCTGAGCGCGCTGCGGCGCGAGCTGGGCGACGTGGCTCGCTCGAGCCTGGATCGCACGCTGCTCGACATGCAAGCGAGCGGCAAGCTGGCGCTGTATCGAGATGACAACAGCGCCGCGTTGACCCCTGAAGATCACTCGGCAGCGCTCGACATCAACGGAGCGCCGCGTCACCTGGTGCTGCTCGAGGCCTGAGTCATGAACACCACTGCCCTAACAGCTCTACGTCGCGTCAACTTCGACTGGACCGCGCACATCGGCGAAATCTGGAAGGATCAGCCGTATGAGACTAGCGGTCTGCAAGCGGATATTCGGAGGGAGCTCGAGGAACGCCTGGAGGATTTGAGTGAGTCCCGCAGCGTCGCCTCGCCGCTGGGCATCCCGCTGCTCGGACCGGCCGGCTCGGGCAAGACGCACCTGCTCGGCGTGGTGCGGCGTCAGGCGATCGCGCGCGGCATGTACTTCATCTTGGCCGACATGACGGACGTCGGCGATTTCTGGGACACGGTGCTGCTGGGCTACCTGCGCTCGCTGCAGCAAGAGCTCCCCGACGGGCGGCGGCAGGTGGACCGCTGGCTCGCGCGGATGATCGAGTTGTTCGGCCAGTCACTGAAGAAATCGGAGGCGATCCCGCAGCAGCGACCGCCCGGGCTGATCAACCGCATCGAGGAGCTCGTGGCCGAGATCCGCAAGCAGCACCGGGCAGAGGTGCAGGAGCATATCGACGTGCTCCGCGCGCTCGTCTTGTTCGCCTGCGATCACGAGGACGTGAACGACCTCGGGTACAAGTGGCTTCAGGGCGTATCGAACGACGCCGCCGAGCACAACGTCTTCGGCTTCCGGCAGAGCAATCAAACTCCGTCGCGCATCGTCCGCGGGCTGTCGTGGCTGCTCTCGCTCACGGCGCCGACCGTGCTGGCGCTCGATCAGCTCGATGCCATCGTGGCGGAGCACGAGCTGGCGCGGGGAGAGCCCAACGCCGAGAATCCGTCGGACCAGCAGCGGCGCTCTCTGGCCATCATTCAGGGTATCTCCAGCGGCTTACTCGAGCTTCGCGATCTCACGCGCCGCACGATCTCCCTCGTTTCTTCGCTCGAAGCCACGTGGGATATCTTGCACAAGCAAGCGGCCGTCAGCATGGTGGATCGCTTCGACGACAAGCTCCTGCTCAAGGCTGGCGCCGACCCGAAGGCGATCCGTGAGCTGGTGACGGGCAGGTTGCGCGTGGCGTACGAAGAAGCAGGCTTCGAGCCGCCCTACGCCTCGTACCCCTATGGCGATGGGTTCTTCGAGCGCTACCGTCACAATACGCCGCGCGAGCTGCTCAAAGCCTGCGAAGCACACCGCAAAGCCTGCCGTCGCGCGGAAGCCGTCAGCGAGACGGACGTCACTGAGCCACTGCTGACCCGACGTCCCCAGTCCGGTAACTGGAAGCGGGTCATCGCGGACCGCGTCGCGGCTGTCGCTGCGCGAGCCAACCCAGCCGAGCTCTTGGATGAGCACGCCGAGGCCCTGCAAGACAGGTTGGTCGAAGCCCTCTGCGACGCTTTGGTCGTCGAGAACGCCGTTCCCCAAGAGGTCTTCGCGACGGTGGACAAAGATTTCATGGGCACGGGCAACTACGACCCGCTGCACGCGCGCGTGCGGCTCGTGCTTTCGAACGAGGCCGAACGCGAGATCCATCACTCCTTTCGCTTCCTCCAGAAGGCCCACCACGGCGCGTTCCAGGCACGGCTCAAGGCAGCGCTGACCGCCTCCGGTATCGACCGGAACCTGAGCTTTCGTGGCCTCACCATCCTGCGGGTCGGAGATGTGCCGTCCGGCCCCGCCACCGAGAAGCTGCTCCAAGAGCTGCAAGAGCGAGGCGGCCGCTTGGTAGCGCCAACGCACGAAGAGCTCGCAACTTTGTGGGCTCTGGCCGAGCTGCTTCAGGCGGCAGACCAGCCTTCCGGCTTCGAGCAGTGGCTGGCCGAGGAGCGACCAGTCTCTTCCATGGCTTGCGTCCGCGCCGCGGTAGAAGGCCTGTTCGGCAGCTTGGCAAATCGCTCGCCTCGAGCGCCGGCAGGCGCCGTCTCACAGCCAAGCCCGCCGGCCACTCAAGGCACGCCCGAAGCGCCCGCTGCTCCCCGCGTGCCCGCAGCGAGCACTACGGCGCCTGTCGCACCCTCTCCGCCAATGGAGCCCGCTGCTCTCACCACGCCTGGCTTCTTGCCCATCGGCAAACGGAGCTCGGCGAGTGACGCGGAGGAGGAGGTCGGCCTCGCCACGGATCAGCTGCTTTACCACACGTGCGTCTTCGCTGGGTCTGGCAGCGGGAAGACGGTGTTCTTGAAGCGCGTCATCGAAGAGGCCGCGCTGCTCGGCATCCCGAGCATCGTCATCGATGGCGCCAACGATCTTTCGAGGCTCGGCATGGCTTGGCCGAATCGGCCCGATCAGTTCACGCAGCGAGATCAGAGCAAGTCCGTGGCGTATCAGGCACGCGCCGAGGTCGTCGTGTGGACGCCGGGGGCCGCCGCCGGCAATCCGATGCGGCTCAACCCGCTTCCAGACTTCACCACGAACGCCGCGACGCCTGCCGAACGCGACGCCGAGCGCGATACCGCCATCGAGGTAGCGGCTTCGAGCATCGCGGACATCATCATCCAGGGCAGCGGCGGCGCAGCCAAAAAGCAGCTGGCTATCCTCAAAGCGACGCTGCGCTATTTCGCGAGAAAGCCAGGGACCATTCGCGATTTGGCGGCGCTCCTGCGCGAGCCGCCGGAGGACGCCATCGAACCTTACGAAAAGGGCGACAAGCTTGCGCGAGACTTGGCGGAGCGTCTCTACGCCGAGATCGAGAACGATCCGCTGATCGGTAGCTCCGGCACGGCGCTCGATCCCGGCATCATGCTGCGCGCCAGCGCTCCCGGGAAGACGCGCGTCTCGGTCGTCAGCCTGGTCGGGCTCCCCAGCTACGACCAGAAGCGACGCTTCGTGGACCAGCTGGCCAGCGGCTTGTTCTCTTGGATCAAGAAGAACCCAGCGCCGCCCGGCGGCATCTTGGGCCTGCTGGTGCTCGACGAAGCGAAAGACTTCGTCCCTTCAGGCAAGAAGGTGCCGGGTAAAGAGAACGTCGTCCGTTTGGCAGCACAAGCTCGCAAGTATGGGCTCGGTCTGCTGTTCGCCACGCAAGAGCCCAAGAGCATCGAGCACAACATCGTCTCGAACTGCTCCACGCTGCTCGGGGGCAAGATGAGCTCCCCGGCGGCCATCGCAGCGCTCGAGGATCTGCTCCGCAACAAGGGAGCGAACGCCAATGACGTCGCCAAGCTCCCGCGCGGCACGTTCTATTTCGGCTCGGGCGCCGAGAAGCCGCGCAAGGTCTCCACGTCGTTGTGCTTGAGCTACCACCCACCCACCCCTCCGAGTGAAGTGCAAGTGCTCGAGCTGGCGCGGCTGTCTCGCTCTGCTGTCGAAGCTGGCGGCTGACGTGGGAGGCGCGTGGCTCGCCCACTAGAGATTTCCAGAGTACCAGAGATCAGCGCTGTTCAGTAATTATCCGTAACTATTGAAGTATTTCCTGGGCCCAACGGATCCGGTGGCTGGGCTGTCTTCTGTGAGGAGGCTAGCCAAGGTGCCTTCGTTCGCTTCGCATTGGTCGTACTAGGTTGGTCAGCGATGAGGAGCTCGCCGGTGTCGTGGTGCGCGCCCGCAGGGGAGACGCCGCGGCGTGTGACGAGCTCGTGCGTCGCTTTCTGCGGAACCCCGCGGCGTTCCGTGGCTGGCTTCAATGCCCCGAGCGTTCACCATTCGTGGCGTCTCCGGCTTCAATGACGTGCTCGGTCGCGAGGAGATCCAGGGAACGTGCGGCGCGTGCCACAACGCACCCAACGTGGGGACGAGCTCGGAGGGACGACTGATGGACATCGGCGTCAGCTCCGCCGACGACCGCACGCCCGAGCTGCCGCTGTACACGTTTCGTAAGAAGCAAAGCGGCGACGAGATCCGCACCAGCGATCCCGGTCAGGCGCTGTTCACCAAGCAGTGGGCGCACATGAATCGCTTCAAGGTGCCGAACCTGCGGGGCCTCGTGAGCCGGGCGCCCTACCTGCACAACGGCGCAGCGGCCACGCTGGCCGACGTGGTGGACTACCACGACCGACGCTTCGAGATCGGTCTCACCTCGGACGAGTCAGCCGCGCTGGTCGCCTTCCTCAGCGCGCTCTGAACCGCTCTACGGTGAGACGCGAGCTTGCGCGAAGCGCTCACGCAGCGCGAGCAGCGCCAAAAGCAGGAGCGCCAGCGCCGAGAGCGACGCGCCCAGCCACTCGGTGGAGTAAGCCTGAAGGAGCGCGCCGATGGCGATGGGCAACAGCGTGAACCCGAGCTGTCCGCTGCCGCCTTGCATGCCGATCAAGTTCACCGCGTGACCTGCGCCTGCCGCGCGCGCCGTGTCGTGCATGAGCATGGGATAGATGGGAGAGACGCTGAGGCCGGTGACGAGGAGGCCCAGTGCCGTGAGCACGCTGGCGGCCGCGGCCTGCTCGACCACGGCGCTGGAGGGGGCGAGCAAGAGCGCGCCGACCTGCGCGCCCAGCGCGGCAGCGCGCGCGATGCGAGCTGGTCGGAAGCGATGCGCTACAGCGCCGATTAAGAAGCGTCCGACCGTGAGCGAGCCCCAGTACACGGTGGCCATCAAGCCGGCGGCCTCAGTGCTCCACCCGCGACCATCATGAAGCACGCTCGGGATCCAGAGCCCGGCGCCGCACTCCAAGCCGCAATACACAAAGAAGGTGGCCATGTTGGTCCACGCGGCTGGCTGCTTCAGCGTCGAGCGCAGCTCCACTCCGCCCGCGGCGTGGTGCAGGCCGGCGGGAGCTGCTGGCGCGCCGGGCAGCAGCCGGAGCTGAGAGATGAAGGCGAGCGCCAAGGCCAGCTGCACGAGGCCGACGACCAGGTACGCGCGGCGCCAGCTACCGCCGCTGGCCATCACGGCCGAGACGGTCA